>NZ_JASKYR010000117.1:0-13678 GCF_041028215.1 Streptomyces flavofungini | reverse complement strand
GCCTTGAGGCGAGGGGGCGGGGGCTGATCTGGCCGAACCGGCGCTGGACGGCGTTGACCGGTGCTGGACGGCGGCTGACCGGTGCTGGACGGCGGCTGACCGGTGCTGAACGGCGGCTGACCGGCGCTGGACCGCTGACGGAAGTGCACCTTCCGGTGACGGAGTTGTCCACAACCGGGGAGTAGTGCACGGGCGTCAGCGCGGAACGGCTCGGACGTGGATCGTGGGAGCGCAAGCCCAGCTCGTCGTCCTCGCACCGCAGGCGGTGGTTGCCGTGATCCCAGTCCCTCCTCAGACCCAGACCCAGTCGGCAGACAGTGTGCCGGTCCCCCACTTCCCTCCCGTACGGGTGCGCGGCGGCCACCCACGGCTGCGCCGCCTGCTGCGGCACCGGCGACGGGCCATGGCCGTCGGGCTCGCGCTGACCGCCGCCGCCCTCGCCGCCGCGGGCCCGCCCGAGACGGACCGGCCGCCGGAGCACAGGGCGGCGGCCGCCTCGCCACCGGGTCCGCCCCGCGGCAGCGCCCCGAGAGTGACGGCACCCGTGCGGATCGCGGACGCCGAGGCCGTGCGCCTGCTGCGCCCCGGCGACCGCGTCGACGTCATCGCCGCCGCCGGATCACCCACGGGCGGCGCGAAGCCGCGGGTGGTGGCCGAGGGAGCCCGCGTCTCCGAGGTGCCCGGGCAGAGCGCGTCCACCGGGGGTGAGACCACGGCGGGCGAGACCATGGCGGACGAGACCATGACGGGCACCGGCGCGTTGGTGGTCCTGTCCGTCCCGAGGGACACGGCGGTACGGCTGGCCGGCGCCGGAGCGAGCGCCCGTCTGGCGGTGACGCTGCGATGAGGGCCGCCGCGCACGATCACACCGCCACCCGTGCTCGCACTGGCACCCGGTCGCGTCGCCCGTCCGTGCGGGCGAATTGGACAGGCCGACGGCGTTCTGACGTAGGTTGCGGAGTTGGCTGTTCCGCAATCCGCAGACGCAACGAAAGGCCCCGTGGTGAGCGAGAAGAAGGAACCGGGCATCTGGGAGGGCTTCAAGGCCTTCCTGATGCGCGGCAATGTGGTCGACCTTGCGGTCGCGGTGGTCATCGGCGCCGCGTTCACCAACATCGTGAACTCGGTGGTCAAGGGTGTCATCAACCCGCTGGTCGGCGCCTTCGGGACGAAGAATCTCGACCACTACAGCTCGTGCCTGAAGGCCCCCTGCAAGAGGGACGCGGCGGGCGAGATCACCGACGGCATCCCGATCATGTGGGGTTCCGTGCTCAGCGCGGTCCTCAGCTTCGTGATCACCGCCGCCGTCGTGTACTTCCTGATGGTGCTGCCCATGGCCAAGTATCTGGCCCGGGTGGCCGCGAAGAGGGCCGAGAAGGAGGGCACCAAGGAGGTCATGGAGGTCACCGAGCTGGAGGTCCTCAAGGAGATCCGCGACGCCCTGGTGGCTCAGCGCACCGCACCGGGCCCGGAGGGCCCGTCCGACGAGCGGCCCGACGGGCGTCCCGGTCTGCCGTAGCGCGGGTCCGAACGTGGTGGGGCCGCCTCACGACGCGGGCTGAGCCATGGTCCCGGCCCGAGCCGTGGTCTCAGGCTCACAAGCGGTCGCGGGCTCAGATGTGGTGGGGCGGCTTCTCGTCGAGGAACCGCGCCAGATCGGCGGCGCTGTCGCCGCCTGCCGACGGCCGCTCGCCCCACCCGCGGTCCGTGTCGTCCGAGGACTGCTGCGACAGCGGATCGTCGAAGACCAGCGCGTTCGCGGGCTTTTTCGGCCTCTCCGACTGCTCCGGCCTCTCCGGCTCCGCCGGGTCCTTCGATTCCCTCGGGTCCCTCGGGTCCCTCGGGTCCCTCGGCTCCTTCGAGTCCTTCGGGTCGCGCGGCTCGGGGGCGGGGGTGGCACTCATGCGTCCAGGGTACGTCGGCCCGGCCAGGCACCGACGTGCTCTCACCGGCCGGGGATCACCGGCCCGCTCAGATCGCCCGGAGCCCCTGCCCCGCGAAGATCTCCCTGGCCATGGCCACCTGGCCAGGGGTGGGCGAGGGGGTGTCGCGCAGGGCGAAGTCCTTGCCGAGGGCGTCCCACTTCGCCTCCCCCAGCTTGTGGAAGGGCAGGACGTCGACCCGTGTCACGTTGCCGAGCGAGGCAGCGAAGCGGGCGACGCCCTCGATGTTCGCCGGTTCGTCGGTGAGACCGGGCACGAGGACGAACCGCACCCAGACGTCCTTGCCGAGCCTGGCCAGGCGCCGGGCGAAGTCGAGGGTGGGACGCAGGGGGCGGCCCGTGACCCGCTGGTAGGTGGCGGGGTTCCAGGACTTGATGTCGAGCAGGACCAGGTCGGCGTCGCGGAGCAGCGCGTCGGTCGCGCGGGCACCGAGGAAGCCGGAGGTGTCCAGGGCGGTGTGCAGACCCAGCTCGTGCTTGAAGCGGTGCAGCAGCTCGCCGGTGAAGACGGGTTGCAGCAGCGGCTCACCACCGCTGACGGTGGCTCCTCCCCCGGCGGCGGAGATGAACCGGGTGTATTTGGCGGCCTCCGCGACCAGGTCGTCGGCGGTGGTCCGCCTGCCGTCGCGCATCCGCCAGGTGTCGGGGTTGTGGCAGTACAGACAGGCCAGCGGACATCCGGCGAGGAACGTGACGAAGCGTGTCCCCGGCCCGTCCACACCGGTGGACAGGTCCCAGGAGTGGACCGAGCCCGTCACGGGACGGCGGGTCGCGGCGGCGGCGGGCGTGGCCGCCCCCTCACCGGCCGGGCGGTGGCGTCCGGGGACGTCGGTACCGAGCAGAGCAGCCATGGTGGAACTCCCGAAGCGACCGGCGGCTCAGAGCGAGCCGTGGAAGGTGCGGTTGATGACGTCGAGCTGCTGGTCGCGGGTGAGCCGGATGAAGTTGACCGCGTAGCCGGAGACGCGAATGGTGAGCTGGGGGTACTTCTCCGGGTGGGCCATGGCGTCCTCAAGGGTCGCCTTGTCGAGCACATTGACGTTCATGTGGAAGCCGTCGCTCGCCATGAAGCCGTCCAGGACACCGGCGAGGTTCTCCACCCGCTCCCCGGGGGTGCGGCCGAGGGCGTCCGGGGTGATGGTGTTCGTCAGCGAGATGCCGTCCTCCGCGTCGTCGTAGTCGAGCTTGGCGACCGACATCGCGGAGGCGATGTAGCCGTGCTCGTCGCGGCCGTTCATGGGATTGGCCCCGGGGGCGAACGGCTCACCGGCGCGGCGCCCGTCGGGCGTGTTGCCGGTCTTCTTGCCGTAGACGACGTTCGAGGTGATGGTCAGCACCGACTGGGTGTGCACCGCGTTCCGGTAGGTGGGGTGCTTGCGGAGCTTCGCCATGAAGGCGTGGACGATGCCCCGCGCGATGTCGTCGGCCCGGTCGTCGTTGTTGCCGTAGGCCGGGTAGTCGCCCTCGGTCTCGTAGTCCACGGCGAGACCCGTCTCGTCGCGCACGACCCTGACCCTGGCGTGCTTGATCGCCGAGAGCGAGTCGGCGGCGACGGAGAGACCGGCGATCCCGCAGGCCATGGTGCACAGGATCTCCTGGTCGTGCAGAGCCATCTCGATGCGCTCGTAGGCGTACTTGTCGTGCATGTAGTGGATGACGTTGAGGGCGTGCACGTAGGTCCTGGCGAGCCAGTCGAGCATCGCGTCGTACTGCCGGGCGACCGTCTCGTACTCCAGGTACTCGCCCTCGATGGGCGTGAATCCGCTGACGACGGTCTTGCCGGACTTCTCGTCCCGGCCGCCGTTGATGGCGTAGAGGAGCGCCTTGGCGACGTTCACGCGGGCGCCGAAGAACTGCATCTGCTTGCCTACGGCCATCGCCGAGACGCAGCAGGCGATCGCGGTGTCGTCGCCGTACTTGGGGCGCATCAGCTCGTCGGACTCGAACTGTATGGCGGAGGTGTCGATGGCGACCCTGGCGGCGAACTCCTTGAAGCCGCGGGGCAGCCGCCGCGACCAGAAGACGGTGAGGTTCGGCTCGGGGGCCGGCCCGAGGTTGTAGAGGGTCTGGAGGGCGCGGAAGGTGGTGCGGGAGACCAGCGGGCGGCCGTCCTCACCGATACCGGCCATGGACCAGGTGACCCAGGTGGGGTCGCCGGAGTACAGCTCGTTGTACTCCGGGGTGCGCAGGAAGCGGACGATGCGGAGCTTGATGACGAAGTCGTCGATGAGCTCCTGCGCCCCGCTCTCGGTGAGGCGGCCGGCCTCGATGTCGCGCTGGAGGTAGATGTCGAGGAAGTTGTCGATGCGGCCGATCGACATGGCCGCGCCGTTCTGCTCCTTCACGGCGGCGAGGTAGGCGAAGTAGAGCCACTGGACGGCCTCGCGGCCGGTGGTGGCGGGCGCGGCGATGTCGTGGCCGTACGCCATCGCCATCGCCTTCAGTTCCTTGAGAGCCTTGATCTGCTCGGAGATCTCCTCACGGCCGCGGATGACGTCCTCGGTCGCCCACTCTTCGGCGAGGACGGCCTTGTCGGCCTCCTTCGCGGCGATGAGGCGGTCGACGCCGTAGAGGGCGACGCGGCGGTAGTCGCCGATGATGCGTCCTCTGCCGTAGGCGTCGGGCAGGCCGGTGATGATGCCGGAGGAGCGGCAGGCGCGGATCTCGGGCGTGTAGGCGTCGAAGACGCCTTCGTTGTGGGTCTTGCGCAGGTGCGTGTAGATGTCCCTGACCCGCGGGTCGGCCTGGTGGCCGTAGGCGTTCAGGGCGCCTTCGACCATCCGCCAGCCGCCGTTGGGCATGATGGCGCGCTTGAGCGGGGCGTCGGTCTGGAGGCCGACGATCAGGTCCCGGTGGTCGGCGGCGTCGCCGTCGACGTAACCGGGCCTGAAGGCGTCGATGCGGGAGGGCGTGCTGACGTCGACGTCGTGGATGCCGCGCTCGATCTCCTCGGGGAACATGCGGAGGAGCTTCTGCCAGACCTGCGTGGTGCGTTCGGTGGGCCCTGCCAGGAAGGAGCCGTCGCCCTCGTACGGCGTGTAGTTCCGCTGGACGAAGTCGCGGACGTCGATGGCGTCCCGCCACAGGCCGCCCCTGAAGCCGTCCCAGGCCCCGTCGTGCACCGCTGTCTCCATGGGAGTGGCAGTCATGACCCGCACCTCTCTTCGCGCTCCGACTTCATCGCTCTGTCTCCATTCCACTCCGGTTCGCCCGTCCGGACGGGCGCGGTTGGTCCTCGATCGGGGACCGAAGGTCCCGCTCTCGGGCGGGAGGAGACGCCAGGGGACCCTCTGACCTGGCGTTTCCTCGAGGACTTTGGACCCGAGTTCTTTTGTGAATGTATTCACAAGATTGTTGCCGCCATGACGGCTCCCGCGGCCCCGCCCGCCTCAGCTCGGCGACTCCGCTCCCTTGCGGGCGTAGAACCACCAGGCGACCGCGATACAGCTCACGTAGAAGGCCACGAAGCCCCACATCGCGCTCGTCACCGCGAAGTTGGCGAACATCGCGGGGATGAAGAAGAAGCCGTACGCCGCGATGGCGGAGGTGAAGCCGGTGACGGCGCCCGCCTCCATCTCGGCCTGCCGCAGCGCCCCGGCGTGGGCGAGACTGCCCTCGGGCAGTCCCCGCAGGTGGTGGTTGCGGAAGATGACCGGGATCTGGCGGAACGTCGAGCCGTTGCCGATGCCCGAGAAGAAGAACGCGCACAGGAAGCAGGCGAGGAAGCCCCAGAAGCTGCCGTTGCCACCGCCGGACGGCAGGAAGTTGATGACACCGACGATCGAGAGCGCCATCCCGACGAACGAGATGATGGTGACCCGCGCACCGCCGATCCGGTCGGCGATCCAGCCGCCCGCCCAGCGGGCGAGCGCGCCGACGGCCGGGCCCATCCAGGCGTAGGTGGCGGCGGAGTAGGCCGCGTCGATCGGGGTGAACGTGGTCTTGATGAGCATCGGCAGGGCCGCGGCGAAACCGATGAAGGAGCCGAACGTACCGACGTAGAGCCACGTCATCAGCCAGGTGTGCTTCCGCCTGAAGATGACCTTCTGCTTGCTGAAGGGGGTGGCCGCGACCTTGAGGTCGTTCTGGCCGAACCAGGCGACGACGGCGAGGACCACCAGGACGGGCACCCACAGGAACGCGGCGTTCTGGAGCCACACCGGGGTTCCGTCGGCCTTGTGCTGGGCCGAGCCGACCGCGATGACGGAGCTGGTGATGACGATCGGGGTGATGAGCTGGACGGCGGAGACCCCGAGGTTGCCGAGACCGCCGTTGATGCCGGTGGCGTTGCCCTTGTCCCGCTTGGGGAAGAAGAAGCCGATGTTGGCCAGGGACGAGGCGAAGTTGGCGCCGCCGATGCCGCACAGCGCCGCGATGGCGATCATCACGCCATAGGAGGTGTCCGGGTTCTGCACGGCGATGCCGAGCCAGATCAGCGGGACCACCAGGACGATCGTGGAGAGCGCGGTGAAGCGGCGCTGGCCGGTCATCGGGCCGAGGAAGGTGTAGAGGATGCGGGCCGTGCCGCCCGTGAGGCCGGGGACGGCCGTCAGCCAGAAGAGCTGGGAGGTGGAAAAGGTGAAACCGACATCGGCGAGGTTGGTCGCGGTGACCGACCACACCTGCCAGACCACGAAGGCGACGAGGAGGGCGGGGACCGCGATCCACAGGTTGCGGGTGGCGACCTTCTTGCCGGTGGACTTCCAGAAGAGCTCGTTCTCCGGCTCCCAGTCGGTGATGGTGCGGCCGGGACGGTACTGCGCCGGGTCGTAGGACGTACGTGTCGGCGCGGACCTGCCCCCTTCCGCCGGTGCGGTCCGTACGTGCGGAGCGGCAGGCGATTTCATGCTGGTTCCCGGTTCGCTCAGGGTCCCGACCTTGCCACGGGGCCTGACGTCTCCACGGTCGCGTGTGGCGCGGGGCGAGGGCAGAGGCGTTGGGCACGACCGGGACGAGCCCAAAGCCACGCTCCGCGGGAGGACTTCGGCCCCCGCCGGACAGCGCCGTCCCGCGGGCCCGGTGTGCGTCACCCGGGTGGCCCTGCCGCGGCGCCCGGCGGCGTAGCGCGGTTCGGCGCGCGGCGTCTGCTGGGGTGGGCGCATGACGTCCACTTCCTCCCCATACGACCCATCTGGCCCGCATGGCTCCACCGGCCCGCAAGGCGCTTCCGGCTCGCCTGGCACATCCGGCTCGTCCAGCGCATCCGGCACGCCCGGCGCGTCCGGCACGCCCGGCACACCCGGCTCGTCCGGTGCGTCGGCCCCGCCGCCCATCCGGCCGCTGACGGCCCGGGGACGTGGCGAGGAGCACCGTGCGGCCACACCGCTGGAGCTCTTCTTCGACCTCTGCTTCGTCGTGGCGGTCGCCCAGGGCGGTGCCGAGCTGGTGCACGCGGTGGCCGACGGACACGCGGGACAGGGCGTCGTCAACTACGCGATGATCTTCTTCGCGCTGTTCTGGGCATGGGTCAACTTCTCATGGTTCGCCTCGGCGTACGACAACGACGACGTGCTGTTCCGCGTGGTCACGCTGGTCCAGATCGCGGGTGTGCTCGTCTTCGCGGCCGGTGTCTCCAGGGCGTTCGAGGAGCACGATTTCCTGCTGGTCTGGCTCGGGTACCTGATCATGCGGGTCGCGCTCACCTCGCAGTGGCTGCGCGTCGCACGGTCGGCGTCGGGGGCGGAACGCGGCACGGCCCTGCGGTACGCGGCCGGTGTGCTGATCTGCCAGGTCGGCTGGTCGGGGCTGCTGTTCCTGCCGGAGGGCGGGCGCGGGTGGCTGTTTCTCGTGATGGCGGTCGCCGAGATGTGCGTGCCGGTGGTCGCGGAGCGGGCGTACAGCACGCCGTGGCACCCGCACCACATCTCGGAGCGGTACGGCCTGTTCACGATCATTGTGCTCGGCGAGACGATCTCGGCGGCGACGGTCGCGGTGAAGACGGGCATCGAGGAGTACGACGCGCTGGACGAGCTGCTGCCCATCGCCGCGGGCGGGCTGCTCGTCGTCTTCGCGGCGTGGTGGATCTACTTCGTCGTGCCCATCCACGGACGGCTGCGGAGCAACCGGCAGGCGTTCCTCTGGGGCTACGGCCACTACGTGATCCTCGGTTCGGCGGCGGCGATCGGGGCCGGGATCGAGGTGGCGGTCGAGGAGGCCGTGGGCAAGGCGCACATCTCGACGCTCGCCGCGTCGGCGGCGGTGACGGTTCCGGCGGCGCTGTATCTGCTCACGGTGTGGGCGCTGCACTCCCGTTACTTCAAGGTGGGCCTCGCCCAGCAGATGGTGCTGCCGCTGGCGGCGCTCGCGACGCTGGCCAGCACGTTCGCCGGGCGCTGGGCGGTTCTCGTGGCCGGAATCGTGACGGCGGTGACGGTCGCGACGGGGGTGACGCTCACGGCCCGCGCGGCCCGCCGCCCGTGATACGCACGGGGTATGACTTCTGACTCCCTGACCGACGTGGCCGGACTGCGGGTCGGGCACGCCACCCTGACCGGCGACGGGCAACTGACGGGCACGACCGTGGTGCTGGCGCCGGAGGGCGGTGCCGTCGCCGCCGTGGATGTGCGCGGCGGCGGCCCCGGCACCCGCGAGACGGACGCCCTCGACCCGCGCAACCTGGTACAGCGCGTCGAGGCGATCGTTCTTACCGGCGGCAGCGCGTACGGTCTGGACGCCGCGGCCGGGGTGATGGCGTGGCTGGAGGAGCACGGCCGGGGGGTGCGCGTCGGGCCCGATCCCTCCCACGTCGTGCCGGTCGTGCCCGCCGCCTGCGTCTTCGACCTGGGCAGGGGCGGTGACTTCGGGGCCCGGCCGGACGCGGCCACCGGCCGGGCCGCGGTGGAGGCGGCGGCCGTGACCGCGCCCTTCGCCCCGGTCGGGCAGGGCAATGTCGGCGCGGGCACCGGTGCGGTGGTCGGGCGCGTCAAGGGCGGAGTGGGCAGCGCGAGCGTGCGGCTGGCGTCGGGGATCACGGTGGCGGCGCTGGTGGTGGCCAACGCGGCGGGTTCGGGGCTCGATCCGGCGACGGGCGCGCTGTACGGGCGGTACTTCGAGGAGGGAGAGGGGCGGCAGGACCCGAGGCCGGCGCCGGAGGTGCATCAGGCGGCCGAGCGGCGGCTCGCGGAGGTGGCGGCGGAGAACGGGCCGCAGCCGTTGAACACCACGCTCGCCGTGGTCGCCACCGACGCCGGCCTCACCAAGGCGCAGGCGCAGAAGCTGGCGGGCACCTCGCACGACGGCATGGCGCGCGCCGTGCGGCCCGTCCACCTCCTCAACGACGGCGACACGGTCTTCGCCCTCGCCACGGGTGCACACCCCCTGGCCGACGACCCGCTCGCGCTGAACGAGATCCTCGCCGCGGGCGCCGACCTGGTGACGGCCTCGATCGTGCGGGCGATGCTGGCCGCGGACTCGGTGAAGACACCGGGCGGCACCTTCCCCTCGTACCGCGACCTGTACGCGAAGCGGTGACCGGAGGGGCGGAGCCGAGGAGGGGGAGAGGTGGCCGCCGTGGGATGAATGGGTGCAAAGCGGAGTCAATGGCTCAAGTGGTGACGGTCCGCGACGCATTGAGGGGGCGTGTGCCTCCGTAATGTGCCCGCACTCACACCGTTTCCCAGGAACCGCGCGGGCTCCCCGGGCGCTCTCTAGACGTACTGGAACAGAACACGTACCTGGATCAGAAAACGTACTTGGAGCAGCCCGTGACAAGGTCGGTCATAGTCAACCCCCGGCGCCGTGCCCTGCTGGCCGCCACCGCGCTCGCCGCCGTGGGCGCGCTGACCCTCACGGCATGCGGCGGAGACGCGGGCGCCAAGGACGACAAGGACGGAGGTTCGGCGGCCAAGGGTGCCGACATCACCATCTCGTCCAAGGACGGTGCGACCGACGCCTCGATCAACGCCACCGGCGTCAAGGTCAAGAACGGCAAGCTGACCAGCGTGAAGATGACGTCGGTGACGTCCGGCTCGGCGATCGAGGGTGCCATCTCCGGCGACGGCACCACCTGGAAGCCCAAGGCGCAGCTTGAGCGCGGCACGAAGTACAAGGTCACGGCGAACGCCAAGGACGGCAAGGGCAACGCGGCGACGGAGAACGCGACGTTCACCACCGTCTCCACCGCCAACAGCTTCATCGGCAGTTACACGCCGGACGGCGGCACCACCGTCGGCGTCGGCATGCCGGTCTCCTTCAACTTCGACAAGGCGATCACGGAGAAGAAGGACGTCCAGTCGCACATCACGGTCACGTCGAGCAGCGGCCAGAAGGTCGTCGGCCACTGGTTCGGCAACCAGCGCCTGGACTTCCGGCCCGAGGAGTACTGGAAGGCCGGTTCCAAGGTCACGATGAAGATCGACCTGGACGGCGTGAAGGGCGCGAACGGCGTCACCGGCGTGCAGAACAAGACGGTCACCTTCACCGTCGGCCGCACGCAGGTCTCCACGGTCGACGTCAACGCCAAGAAGATGACGGTCGAGCGGGACGGCAAGGTCATCAAGACCGTCCCGATCTCCGCGGGCAGCCCGTCGAACCCCACGTACAACGGCAAGATGGTGATCTCCGAGAAGTTCACCCAGACCCGGATGAACGGTGACACGGTCGGCTTCGGCGGTGAGTACGACATCAAGGACGTGCCGCACGCCATGCGCCTGTCGTCCTCCGGCACCTTCATCCACGGCAACTACTGGGGCTCGCCCTCGATCTTCGGCAGCTCCAACACCAGCCACGGCTGCGTCGGTCTCCAGGACGCGCGCGGCGCGGGCGACCCGAACACCCAGGGCGCCTGGTTCTTCAGCAACTCCCTGATCGGCGACGTCGTGACGGTCAAGGGCTCGCCCGACAAGACCATCGCCCCGGACAACGGCCTCAACGGCTGGAACATGTCCTGGAGCGAGTGGACGGCGGGCAGCGCGAGCTGACGGGACGCCTCGAACGCCTCAACGGAGCGGGCCACGCGGGAACTTCCCGCGTGGCCCGCGCGTTTTCCGGTTCCCGGGCATGATGTCCGACCCAGGGGCTACGGTATGCACCCACCAGGTGACATGCAGCAACGCCGGGAGCAACCTTGAGCGTTCCGTACGAAACGGCGTACGAGCCACCCGAGTCGCCCGAGCCACGTGCTCCGGAGGACCACTCTCCGGAGCAACACCTTGAGCGGCTTCTCGGCCGTGCCCTGAACTCCTTCGACTTACCGGACGAGGTGCTCCGCCGCCTCGAATCCGCCCTCGCCCACAACAGCTCACTGCACTCCGCGCACCACAGCTCGGGGCTGCACCGCGAGACGTACAGACACACCTGGCTGCTCGCCGACGCCTCGGTGCTCACCCTGTGGGAGCTCGTCCACAACACCTCGCCGGGCAGCGACCCGACGCACGAGCTGTACGCCGACGAGGAGGACGCGGGCCTCGCCACCTCGCGGCTGCCGCTGCCGCCGGACCCGCCCGCCTGCGGCAGGCCCGTCGTGCTGCGCATCCCCGCCGACTCCGGTCCCCGGCACGCGTATGTGCCCGACGACTCCGCCGACCACGCGCGCCGCCTGCTCCGCCGCGCGGAGAACCCCGAGGGCGACCGTCCCGGCGAGGACATCGCGCGCCTGCTCGGCTCGGCGGTCGCGCACCGCATAACGCAGGCCTTCGGACGCCCCCGGCTGTCCGGCGAGGCACGCCTGAACCTCTCGCTCTACGAGCACGCCTTCCTGCTCTTCGACGGCGGCGAGCTCAGCCTGTGGGAGGTCGAGCACACCCTCACCCCCGACGGCCGCCACCTGTGCGAGGTGTACGCCACCGAGGAGGCGGCCCGCGCCGCGATGGAGCGCAGGGCCAGAGAAGCCGCCAAGAACTAGCCGGGCCGACCAGCCACCGCCGACCAGCCGCCGCCGACTAGCCGCGGCCGTCGCCGAACTGCCGGATCAGGCCCGCGAAGGCGGCGCGCTCGTCGGCGGTGAGCTGAACCGCCTCCGCGTGCGGCGGGCCCTGCTGGGCCGGCAGCGCGCGGAGCCGCTCAGCCTGGTGCCACACCTCCGCGCCGAGGCGGTCCCTGCGCATCACCCGCACCAGACCGACGGCCCAGACCGCGGTCGCCACGGCGAAGAGGGCGACGCCGATGCGCTGAACGTTCGAGACATCCTGGAACATGCGGCCCAGTAGACAACAGGGACCAGGGCTTACGACAGGGGGGTTATGGGACGTACGTCCTGAAGTGACGCATGTCGCATAACTCCCCCATCGTCCACCGGCCGCGCCACGCGGGCTCAGACCGCCGCCGGTACGCGCTCGCTGTCGGACTTCCCGGCCGCGGACGCGCCCCCGGCCGTCGGCGGCGTCGTCTTCCGCGCGCTCTTGAGCAGCACGACGGCGGCCGTCGAGACGAGGACGCCCGCGGCGATCGCCACGAGGTACAGCAGCGGGCTGCCGATCAGCGGGACCACGAAGACACCGCCGTGCGGGGCGCGCAAGGTGCAGCCGAAGGCCATCGACAGGGCGCCGGTGACCGCGCCGCCCGCCATCGACGCCGGGATGACCCGCAGCGGGTCGGCCGCCGCGAAGGGGATGGCGCCCTCGGTGATGAAGGAGGCGCCGAGGAACCAGGCGGCCTTGCCGTTCTCCCGTTCGGCCTTGGTGAAGAGCCTGCCGCGCACGGTCGTGGCGAGTGCCATGGCGAGCGGCGGGACCATGCCCGCGGCCATCGCGGCCGCCATGACCTTCAGGCTGCCGTCGGTGGGGGGGGCGAGGCCGCCGACCGCGAAGGCGTAGGCGACCTTGTTCAGCGGACCGCCGAGGTCGAAGCACATCATCAGGCCGATGATGACGCCCAGGATGACCGCGTTGGCACCGGAGAGGCCTTCGAGCCAGTCGGTCAGCGCGCTCTGGAGGGACGCGATGGGCTTGCCGACGACGAGGAACATCAGGAAGCCGACCACCGCCGACGAGATCAGCGGGATCACCACCACCGGCATGATGCCGCGCAGCACCGCCGGGATGCGGACCCGCTGGATGCCCATGACCACGGCGCCCGCGATCAGACCCGCCGCGAGACCGCCGAGGAAGCCCGCGTTGATGGTGACGGCGACCGAACCGCCGACGAAGCCGGGCACGAGGCCGGGCCGGTCGGCCATGCCGTAGGCGATGTAACCGGCGAGGACCGGCACCAGGAAGGCGAAGGCGAGGCCGCCGATCTGGAACAGCAGCGCGGCCCAGCTCGTGTGGTCGGTCCAGGCGAAGTGCTCGGCGACGGACGGCGCCTTGTCGATCTTCCAGCCGCCGATGGCGAAGCCCAGGGCGATGAGGAGGCCACCCGCGGCGACGAAGGGCACCATGTAGCTGACGCCGGACATCAGCCACTTGCGGAGCTTGGTGCCGTAACCGTCGCCGTCGTCACCGGCGTTGTCGACCGGGCTCGGCGCGCCCTCGGCCGTGGCCGCGGCGGTGCTCTCGCCGCGGGACGCCTTCTCGCGGACCTCCGCGATGAGCTGGGCGGGGCGGTTGATACCGGCCTTCACGTTCACGTCGACCGTGGGCTTGCCCGCGAAGCGGGGCTTCTCCCGTACGGGGACGTCGTGGGCGAAGATCACGCCGTCCGCGGCGGCGATGAGCGCCGGGTCCAGGCGGGTGAAGCCCGCCGAGCCCTGGGGCTCGACCGTCAGTTCGACGCCTGCCTCGCGGGCCGCGGCCTCAAGGGATTCCGCCGCCATGTAGGTGTGGGCGATGCCCGTGGGGCAGCTCGTGACCGCCACGATCC
>NZ_JASKYR010001169.1:0-1766 GCF_041028215.1 Streptomyces flavofungini | reverse complement strand
CCCTGGTCCTGCGTGTGGTCAGCCATACTGCTCCTCCACGGCGGCAGAGGCGATCGTCGTAACCGCCTTGAAGGTACGGATTCCCTCGTACATCGTCTCGCTGTCGTACGCGACCCTGCGCTCCCCCGTCCGGCGCACTCCGGGGACGACGGTCGACGCCATCGACAGGTGTTCGGCGTCGAACTCGACCTCGACGGTGAACGGGCCCGCCGCCACCGGCTCCCCCCGCCGGGCGAGCGCGGCGGCCTCCTTGGCGGCGGCGCGGATGTCGGCGGCGGTGCGGGCCGGGGTGCGGCAGACGGCGGCGTAGCGCGAGACGTGGTCCTTGACGGCGACCTTCAGCGCGCCGGGCGCGTAGCTGAGGGCGTCGTCGCAGGCCAGGTCGTCGCCGGTGACCAGGATGACGGGGACACCGAACTCGGCGACGACATGGGAGTTGAGCAGCCCCTCGCTGGCGCGGACGCCGTTGACCCAGACGCCGGTGATCTGGTTGGCGAGGTAGGTGTGGGCGAGGACGCCCTCCATGCCCGCGCCCGCGTGGTAGCCGATGAAGGCGATGCCGTCCACGTCGCCGTGCTGGACGCCCTCCACCATGGACAGCGACTTGTGCCGCCCGGTGAGCATCTCGGCCCGCTCGTCCAGCTTCTCCAGGAGGAGGTTGCGCATGCTCCAGTGTGCTTCGTTGATGAGCACCTCGTCGGCGCCGCCGTCGAAGAACCCGAGCACGGCCGCGTTCACGTCCGAGGTGAACAGCGACCGGCACCGCTCCCACTGGGCGGTGCCCGGCAGCACGTCGGCCGGCCAGGTCACTCCGGTGGCGCCCTCCATGTCGGCGCTGATGAGGATCTTCATGCCGGGCCACGTTACGCGTGGGGACGGCCGCCCTTCCAGCCTGTCCGGTACTGGGACGTGTCGAAGCTGAGCGTCCGGTAGACCGTCACGCCGTCGGCGAGCTCCGCGCAGGCCTGCGCCGCCGCCGTCACGCGCCGGGTGTAGGAGGGGTCGGTGGCGTCGAGGAGTATCCCCAGGGTCGTGCCGCTGTGGCCCACGGCGACGCCGAGGCCGCCGACCTCGCGGCAGACGGCCCGCATCGGTTCGAGGGACCGCTTGTGGCGCAGGGTCTGGTTCATCAGGGCGCTGCGGGTGGCGATCTCGCCGACCTCGGCGAGGTTTCCGGCGCGTACGGCGTCGGTGAGCCCGCCGAGGAGCTCCGCGTAGGTGCGCCGGTCGGCGGCGGTGAAGGGCTTGGGGAGGCGGTTGAAGTCCACGGTGTCCACCGAGCCGCCCTCGTCGACGCCGACGACGGCCATGGCGGGCAGCGACCCGAGGACCGAGCGGAGCCGGACGCTGCGGTGGTGGAAGGCGACGATCGCGGGGTAGAGCACGCCGTCGGTGGGCTCGATGCGGGCCAGGAGCCGCTCGATGCGGGCGGGCGGCATGGCGACGTCGAGGGCCCTGCCGACCGCGCGCGCGGTGGCGACCAGGTCGGCGGACGAGCTGGCGAGGCCCTTGCCCTCGGGGATCACGCTGCTGACGGTGAGCACCCCGCCGCGCGGCGCCCCGGTCCCGCGCGGCGCACGGTCGGCGATCATCCGGGCGAGCCGCAGCGCCTTGGTCTTGTGCGGCGGCCACACCTCGATGTCGCCCGACGCGGAGCCCTCCCGGTAGGTGGCCMTCGTCCAGCGGGCCACSGGCAGGGTGACGAGGAAGTCCCCGTCGTCCTCGGGCAGTACGCCCTGGAGCAGTTCCCCGAAGGTGCCGAAGGC
>NZ_JASKYR010001168.1:0-1940 GCF_041028215.1 Streptomyces flavofungini | reverse complement strand
CCGTACAGCTCTGCTCGGGCCGCACGCGCCAGGAGGCATGGACGACCGCGGTCCGCGACCCCGAGCTGTGGGCCGCAGTCCGCTGCGACGAGGCCCGCAAGGCCCGCCTCCAGACGGCCCTGACCACGCTCACCAGGGAGTGCGCGCGGTGGTACGGCTCGGCGCTGGCCGGGGTCCAGGACCCCTGGGCGGACGACGACTATCCCGTACGGGTCCTGACCAAGGGCCTCAGGCCGCTGCTCGCCCCCTCGCAGACCCAGGGCGGTCCGCTCATCGACGCGGGCGAGTTCGCCGTCCTCGCGGCGGCCCCCTTCGTGCGCGAGGCGCTGCACGCCCTCGGCGTCAAGGCGGCCATCGGCGCCGACGCCTTCCGGCTCGATCCGGCGGTGGACGACGCCGAGGCCCAGACGGAGCGCGTGGACCTGGAGCACACCTTCGCCGCGCACGCGCTGATCTGGCGCAAGGGCCGTGAGCTGGCGGCCCGCGGACGCGCCGAGGAGGCGCGGGCCGTGGCCGCCTGGCTGATGCACCGGCACGTCAGGGGCCGGGAGGAGCTGTGGGACGAGGCGTATGCCGCGCAGCTCCTCGCCCCGCTCGCCACCGCCCTCATCGGGGACGGCGCGCCCGCCCGCCGCGTCGAGGAGCTCACCGACGAACTGGTCCGCGTCTGCCGCCAGACCGGCGTCGTGCCCGCCCGGTCCTACGACGACGAGCGCGAGGCCCCCTTCCGCCTCACCGAACTCGTGCGCCCGGGGCCGCCGGGAACCGGCGAGGTCACCGAGAGCTGGCGCCCGCGCGAGCTGTCCTGGCTGACCGCCGTCGCCGGGCTGCTCGGCGGCGACCTCAGGGACCTGCCCGGAGTCCTTGTCGACAACATCGGGGTGGCCGACGGACTCAGGCCCCGCCAGGCCGTCGAGAGCGTCGCCGAGCTGCGCTGGGTCAGGGACCGCTCCACCAGGGCCGTCGACCTCGACCTTCAGTGCCCGCACCCGGCCGTGCACGCGGGCCTTGAGGCGCTCACCGGCTGGACGGACGACGCGGTGCTGCGCATCAGGGAGCACGTGGGTCCCGCCGCCCCCGACGGGCTCCTCGCCCACCTGCCGGAGCGGGTCACCTGCCGCAGGCTGCGCCCCCAGTACGACCCCTGCACCAAGGGCGACACCTATGGAGTGCCCCTGATGCGCTTCGGCCTTGCCGAGGACGAGATGCGCGAACTCCTGATGGGCACCCAGCTCTACGGCGACAAGAACCTCGCCCTGCGCGAGCTCTACCAGAACGCCCTGGACGCCTGCCGCTACCGCGAGGCCCGCCTGCGCTACGGCAGGGCGGCCAAGGGCATCGCCCACTCCTGGCAGGGGGAGATCGTCTTCCGTCAGGGCAGGGACGCCGAGGGCCGCCCGTACGTGGAGTGCGAGGACAACGGCGTCGGCATGGGGCGCGACACGCTGCGGGGCACGTTCTCGCGCGCGGGGCGGCGCTTCGAGCAGTCGCGTGAGTACCGCAGGGAGCAGGCACGCTGGCGGCGGGCCGACGAGAACCTGCGGATCTTCCCCAACAGCCGTTTCGGCGTCGGTGTCTTCAGCTACTTCATGCTGGCGGACGAGATCAGCATCTCCACGCGCGTGACGGACGCGTACGGCCGCGCGGAGTCCGGCCGCGGCCTGCGGGTCGACATCGCCTCCAGCGGCAGCCTGTTCCGCATCAACGACCGCGACGAGGCGCGGCCCGGAGGCGGCACCCGCGTCCGGCTCCACCTCCAGGACGACGGCTCGGTCGACGTGGCGAAGGAGCTCGGCGCCCTGGTGTGGCGCTCCGACTTCGCGATGCGGGTCGAGCGGGACGGCGAGACCGTCCGGTCCTGGGAGAAGGACACGCTCTACTACGAGGGCGAAGCCTCGCGGCCGGTGCGTGCGGGGCGGGACCTGTGGTGGGTGCCGGGG
>NZ_JASKYR010001167.1:0-1411 GCF_041028215.1 Streptomyces flavofungini | reverse complement strand
CTTCGACTCCGGAGGCCGTTGTCAGTGGGTTGCGGTAACTTCCCGAATAGGCCTCTTGCCGGGCCGACCGGATGGAGCCGCAGGGGTGGGGTTGGGATGAGCGACATCGCAGGGACGACGACCGATCTGGACGTCACGCTGGAGAAGTACCGGGTCGAGCTGACCGGGTACTGCTATCGGATGCTGGGCTCGGCCTTCGAGGCCGAGGACGCCGTGCAGGACACGATGGTGCGTGCCTGGCGCGGCTTCGAGAAGTTCGAGGGCCGCTCCAGCGTCCGCTCCTGGCTGTACCGCATCGCGACGAACGTCTGCCTGGACATGCTGAACGCGGGCAATCGCCGCGCCCGTCCCATGGACCTGACGGCCGCCGCCCCGCTGGCCCAGGCGGCGCTCACCCCCCGCCCGGACAACACCTGGCTGGAGCCCATGCCGGACGCCCGGGTGCTGCCGAGCCCGCACGACCCCGCCGAGGCGGCCGTCGCCAAGGAGTCGGTGCGCCTGGCGTTCGTCGCCGCTCTGCAGAACCTGCCCCCGAAGCAGCGGGCCGTGCTGATCCTGCGGGAGGTCCTCGCCTGGAAGGCCAGCGAGGTCGCCGAGCTGATCGACACCTCCGTCGCCTCGGTCAACAGCGCGTTGCAGCGGGCGCGGGCCACGCTCGCCGAGCGGCCGGAGGACGACACCGCCGTCTCCGACCCGCTCGACGAGGAGCAGCAGAAGCTCCTCGACCGCTATGTCGCCGCCTTCGAGGGCTATGACATGGCGGCGCTCACGGCGCTGCTCGCCGAGGACGCCATCATGACGATGCCGCCGTTCGACCTGTGGCTGCGGGGCACCGCGGACATCACGGGCTTCATGTCCACGATGGGCGCGTCGTGCGCCAACAGCCGCCTCTTCCCGGTGCGGGTGAACGGCACGCCGGGCTTCGCGCACTACAAGCCCGACCCGGAGAACGGCGGTTTCGCGCCCTGGGCGATCCAGGTCATCGAGATCTCAGGGGGCCGTATCGCCGGATTCCACTGCTTCCTGGACACGCCCCGGTGGTTCCCGCTGTTCGGCATGCCCCTCCATCTCGACGACCAGGCCCAGTAGTTCGACGAGCCCGACGAGGCCGAGCAGGGCAAGGAGGGCGGGGGCGGGGTTGCGGAGCCTGATCCGGCCTCCCGCCCTGCGGGCGGCGAGCTGCAGCCGGGCGATGGCGTCGACGGTGGTCAGGTCGGCGGTGGTGACGGCGGTGACGTCACAGATGACGTCCTCGCCGGGGCCGTGTCTCGCCGCCGCCACCTGCTCGCACAGGTGCGGGACATCCCCTGCCCGCAGGGGGCCCGCGATGCGGATGAGATTCACGCCGGTATCAGCCATGCAGGGGTGACCGTGCGGGGGGTCTCAACTCATCGGTGGGGGTTCTTTCCCC
>NZ_JASKYR010001166.1:0-1675 GCF_041028215.1 Streptomyces flavofungini | reverse complement strand
GGGGTCGGGGCCGATGGCCGGGAGGTGGTCGGGGAGGTAGGGGCGGAAGCCCGCGTATGTGCGGAGGGCGCGGACCCCGGCCAGGACGGGGAACAGCCTGGTCGCCCGCGCGGCCAGGCGCCGCAGCGCCTCCACCGACAGCGTGCGGTCGAAGCCGACCCGTTCGCGGCTCGCCCCGATCAGGACCGGTCCCGCCCGGGTGCCCTCCACCACGGCGGACGTCTGGAGGGCCGCGGAGCCACTCGCCACGTCGGCGACGTACTCCGCCGAGTACACCTTGTGCCGCACCAGCCGCGGCAGCGGTTCCGTGACCAGGACGAAGCCCCGCCGGGGGAGTACCGGCAGCTCCACGCCCGCCAGGGCCGCCAGCTGGCCGCCCCAGACGCCCGCCGCGTTGACCAGGCGCGGGGCCCGGATCTCACGGCCGGTCGAGGTCCGTACGCCGCGCACCTCGCCGCTCGCGGCCCGCCGCACAGCGGTGACCTCCTCGCCGAGCCGCAGTGTCACGTGTCCCTCGGCGCCTGCCACGCGCAGCAGGTGTGCGGCGGCGAGGGCCGGTTGTACCTGGGCGTCCTGCGGGTAGTGGAAGCCGCCCGCCAAGTCCGTCGCGAGGTGGGGCTCGTGGTCGGGGAGGCGGTCCGCCGGGATCTCGGTCGCCGTCACTCCCGCGCACCGCTGCCCGGCCGCGAAGGCGCGCAGCGCCGTCAGCTCCGTCTCCGTGGAGGCGACGACCAGACCGCCCTTCCGCTCGTATTCGTACGGGACGTCGTAGGGGACGTCGTACGCGTTGCCTTCGCCGCCGTGCTCGGCTGCCAGTTCCTGCCACAAGTCGGCTGACAACAGCGCCAGTTCGAGTTCCGGGCCCGGTGCCTTGTCGGAGACGAGGAGGTTTCCCTCGCCCGCGCCCGTGGTGCCGCCCGCCACGGGGCCGCGGTCGATGACGGTGACGTCGAGACCGGCGCGGGAGGCGTAGTAGGCGCAGGCAGCGCCGATCATGCCTGCTCCCACGACGATGAGGTCCGAGAATTCCGGTCGTCCGGAAGGGTGTCTCGTGAGCACGGCAGTAATATTTCACATGGCACTGGCGCTGCCAATAGGGCGTGCAGGAGCGGTAGTTGAGATGCGTCCGGCCGGGGCCCTTCTCAGTCGGCGGCTCTGCCGTGAGTTCCCGGGGTGTAACCGAGCGAGCGGCGGAACACGTCGATGAACGCGCTGGTCGACGCCCAGCCGCAGCGGTGCGCGACCGTGGTGACGGGTGTGCCGTCGGCCAGCATGCGCAGGGCGTGGTAGAGCCGGAGCTGGGTGCGCCACTGGGGGAAGGTCATGCCCAGTTCGCGGCGGAAGAGGCGGCTGAGGGTGCGTTCACCCGCTCCGGCCGCCGCCGCCAGCTCGGCGAGGCCACGGGCGTCGGCGGGGTCGCGGTGCAGTGCGGCGCAGACGGCAGTGAGGCGGGGGTCCTTGGGCGCGGGCAGTTGGACGGGCTGCTGGGGTGAGGCGCGGAGCTGGTCGAGGAGTACCGCGCGGAGGCGGTGGCGCTCCGGGGTGTCCTCGTGCGGGGCGCGGGTGCAGGCGAGGATCAGTTCGCGCAGGAGGGGGCCGACGGTGAGGACGGCCGGGGCGTCGAGGCCGAGCGGGTTGGTGTCCGCGGGCAGGCCGAGCAGGTGCAGCGCGAGGT
>NZ_JASKYR010001165.1:0-1857 GCF_041028215.1 Streptomyces flavofungini | reverse complement strand
GGGTCGACGCCGTGCTCTGCCACCCGCCGTTCAACGAGCGGAACTGGGGCCACGACGAACTGGCCTACGACCCCCGCTGGACGTACGGCTTCCCCGCCCGCGCCGAGTCCGAGCTCGCCTGGGTCCAGCACGCGCTCGCCCGCCTCGTCGACGGCGGCACGGCCGTACTCCTGATGCCGCCCGCCGCCGCGTCCCGCCGCTCGGGCCGCCGCATCCGCGCCGATCTGCTGCGCAAGGGCGCCCTCCGCGCCGTCATCGCGCTGCCCGCGGGCGTCGCGCCCCCGTACAGCTTGCCGTTGCACATCTGGGTGCTGCGCGGGCCGGGGCCCGCCGTGCCGCCCGCGCCCGAGCTGCTCCTCGTCGAGGCCGCCGGGGCCGCCGAGGGCCGCGACACGCCGTGGACCGCCGTGCGGGACGCCGTCCTTGAGGCCTGGCGCCGCTTCGACGCGCACGGCACCGCCGAACTCCCCGGTTTCGCCCGTTCCGTGCCGGTGCTCGAACTCCTGGACGACGAGGTCGATCTGGCGCCCGCGCGCCGCCTGCCGCCCCCGGCCGCCGACGGCGACGGCCCCACCGGACTCGCGGCCGTCCGCGAGGACCTCGGCGAGGCGCTGCGCCGGGCCGCGGAGCTGACCCCCGCCCTGCCGTCCGTACGCGCCGGGGACGCCGGTGAGACGCCGCGCCCGCCCCTGACCACCGTCGGCGAACTGGCCCGCGCGGGCGCCCTCACCCTGCACACCGGCACCGGCACGGGCGGCGGAGGCGCCCCCGTCCTCACCGACCACGACGTCCTGACCGGCGGCGCCCCCTCCGGCGCGGCCCACGACGGCGCGGCCGACGGCCCCGGCGTCCGCACCGAGACCGGTGACGTCGTCGTCCCCGTCTTCGGCGGCGGCGCGGCGGCCCGCGTCATCGGCGAGGCCGACGCGGGCGCGGTGCTCGGCCGGGGCCTGACCCTGCTGCGGCCCGACCCGGACGCCCTCGACCCCTGGTTCCTCGCGGGCTTCCTGCGCGGCACCGCCAACCACCGCAGGGCAAGCAGCTACGCCTCCACCGCCGCACGGCTCGACGTGCGGCGCCTCGAACTGCCCCGGCTGCCGCTCGCCGGACAGCGCGGCTACAGCGGGCACTTCCGCGAACTGGCCGCCTTCGAGGACGCGCTGCGGCGCGCGGGCCGGATCGGCGAGCGGCTGGTGCGCGGCATGCACGACGGACTGACGGACGGCACCCTTCCGCCGGACTGACGGGAGGCTTCCGACGACAGGACGGGAGGCTTCCGCCGACGGGACGGAACAGGACGGAACCGGCTCCCCGGGCGGCGGCGTGACCAGTACGACAACGGTTCGGTACAACCCGGGACCGGTTGCCGGTGTCGGCCTATACGCTCGAATCCGCATTCGTTCGTCCTTCAGGTACCAGGAGCAGCCATGCACGGCCACGGCTACGCGCAGACGCGGCCCCAGGTGCCGCCACCCTCCGGCGGCACTCATGTGACGCTGCGCGTGGTCTTCGTGGTGCTCGCGGTGGTGACGTGCGGGCTGTTCGCGTGGGCGCCGATGCTCCGGCTCGCGCTCGTGACGCGCAAGGCCCACGACTGGGTGCTCTTCGCGGGCGTGACCGCGCTCGACGTCACGGCCATGGTGCTGATCGGGATCGACCCGGGCGACGAGGAGTTCCAGGGCCCGGGGAACGCGGGCATGGTGATCATGCTGAGCACCCTGGTGGCCACCCTCGCCTACTACCTGTTCGCCGACATACGCCACTTCAGCCGGTTCCAGCAGCCGGGGTTCACGGGATACGCCCCGCCGCCGCAGCCCTCGTACGGCTACCCGGGGCCGCACACGCCCGTGCCCGCCC
>NZ_JASKYR010001164.1:0-1976 GCF_041028215.1 Streptomyces flavofungini | reverse complement strand
CCCCCCACCCTGCCCGGGATGGCTAGAGGCGGCTGTAGTTGGCGGGGATGCCGACGGCTCCGACCTCTTCCTCGCCGASGATGTGTACGACCATGAGGCCGTTGGGCTTCTTGGTGCGTAGGGCTTCCATCCTGCTCATGGGCCTGTAGAGGATGTAGTACTGCCAGCCGTGCCTGCCGGGGCCCTTCTCCTCTACGGGTTCGCCCCTGGCTTCCGCGTCGAGGAGCTGCTGCCGACGCTCCCGCGTGAGTCCACGCCGCCACAGCAGGTTCTGGAGACCGACCTGGCCCTCGTCGGGGTCCCTCGAGTTGTCAGGAGCACGCGAAAGACCGGTCGCGGCGACCGTCAGCAGCTCCTCGCAGACGTTCAGGTCCAGTCGGTCCATGTCGGCCTGCGCCTTGGGGCTGAACTCGCAGGGTATGGGTAGCACCCGGCAGTTATACCGTAGTGACCGTCAGTTCCCGCTGCGACGGCGGTCGTTGAGCCGCTGCATCATGGTCGCCATGTCAGCGGACTCGCTGTAGTTGTCCTCGAGATCTGCTGCGGCAGCCAGGCCCTTCAGGGCGATGCTCTCCACTTCGGCGTTGGAGAGGGGCTGGATGACGGCGACATAGCGGCCGTGCTTGGTGACGACTGCGGGCCGGTTCGTCTCGTTCACTTGGCGCACGATGTCGCTCGCGCCGTTGGAGAGCTGGCGCATGGTGACGACGCGGACATTGTCCAACCGGATGTCTGGCATGGACAACCTCCCTTCCTGCGATGGATGCCTCAAGTCGAAGCTCAACCTACAGCCCAACTTGTACTTCAACTTGTACCGCAACTTGTAGCTAAATTTGTAGCTACAATTATGCCCACATCTTGAGTGCCCGCGCAGGGCTCGAACAAGCCAGGCGTGGCCGTATATGCTCGGTCGGCCTTCTCGCGGGGGAGTGAGCAGCCGTGGCGATATCCGAGCAGCAACCCGGCCCTGACCAGGCACAACCGGAGGAACACGGGGCCTCGGTCCGGGCGGCGGCCCGATGGTTGGTAACGTCGTACGCCGCTTTGGCGGCCCTTCTGGTGGCTGGCATTCAGCTCAAGGATGTGGCCAGCGTCACACCAGATTGGCAGCTGGCGACGGCTCTGCTGGCGGTGCTCGTAGCCCTGCTGGCCACCAGTACGGTCATCGTCTCCGCCAGCAGGGTCTTGATCGCGCCAGCCCTGACATGGAACGACTTGGTCAGACGCGAGACCAGCGAGATGACGAGGAGGCCGGCGACCCCGGCCGAGATCCTCGACGAGACCCCGCCCAAACAAGACCCGCTGCTCGCCGAGCTCAAGTGGTTCACGCAGATCCAGCCCGTGCAGTTCACCAGCCCCAGAGACCTCCGGGAAAAACTCAGCGCGGCCCGAGCAGACCTCGACAGCAACCCCAGCGACGGCCTGAGGGAGCAGGTGCTGCAGTACGAACAGGCGGCGCAGGCCTGTCTGCAGCAGGCAAACGCCTGGCAGTCCCGCCAGCTCTACGAAAAGCTCATCACACTGCTGAAGCGTTCAAGCACTGTGATTGCCGTGTGCATCCTGATCTTCCTATGGGCATCGAGGCCACCAGAGCAGCCGCCGAAGGTCACCAAACCATTCCCGGTAACGATCTACGTGCAGGGATCCAAAGCTGCAATTACCGCAGCCAAACTCGACGCAGCATGCGCACGGCAGGAACTCAAGGGATGGGCAGTCAACGGCGACATCAACGCCCCCGAGGTGGTGACGGAACCCAAGGGAGCATGTCCGGCCAGTCGATTCACAGTCTCAGAGGAACTAGGCATAGCCGTCCCCATCAAGGCYAAGTAGTYGCTTCCAGATCTAATCTCGACGAGTGAATGAAGCATGCGGAGYTTCCATACTTTCCTTCCTCGTTCCGGACGGACCACGACGAGTGCTGCATCCGTGCCTTCCATGACGACCAGGTCGCGCTCGAAGCCTCCGCTCTGGAGGCC
>NZ_JASKYR010001163.1:0-1249 GCF_041028215.1 Streptomyces flavofungini | reverse complement strand
GTTCTCCGCCGCCGGGGGTGGCCCCCGCGGCGGCGGAGAACAGGTCGTCGATCCACTCCCAGAAGCGGTTCAGGGCGCGCTGGAGGAGGCTCGGATCGTTCTCGTGGTACCTCGGCTTGGACAGTTCTCGCTCGGCGGCTTCCCGTGCGGGATCACGCGGGATCGTCACCGGCGGATCGTCGCCGGACCGCGGCAGGAGCGGTGCCGCTCCGAACCGTATGAGCACTGCCCCCGCCGCGGTCACCGCATCAGCTCCCCGGGGTGCCGGGCGGGTTGGTCGCCTGCTCGGGGAGGCCGGCCGCGCGGGCGAGTTCGAGGTCGAGTGCCTCGCGGCGGATCCGCTGGTCGATGTAGAGGAGCACGGTGACGCCCGCCGTGATGGGGAAGGTCAGCATGGACCCGACCACCGAGCCGATGCCGCTCACGATGAGGAAGGTCCAGCCCAGGTCACCGGTGTTGTTGAGGAAGCCCGTGACGCCGTCGCCGCTGAGGGCTCCGGCGATGAAGGTGAACGGGATGAGGATGATCGACGCCACGATGTTGGCGATGATGGCGGCCAGCAGCTGGATGCCGAAGACGCGCCACCAGGAGCCGCGGACCAGCTTGACCGAGCGGGACAGGGACTTCTTCACGCCCTGCTTCTCCAGCATCAGCGCGGGAGAGGCGAGGGAGAAGCGGATCACGATCCAGACGGCGACGACGGTCGCGGCCAGACCACCGAGGACGGCGAGTGCGGCCCCGGCCTCGGAGGAGCCGAACGCGACGAGGACGCCGGGGAGCACGCCGACGGTGACGATGGCCGCGCCGATGAGCGGGATGAGCAGGGTGAGGCCGAAGAGCTTGGCCAGTTGGGGGCGCGAGTCGCGCCAGGCCTCGGCGGTGGTGACCGACTTGCCGAGCACCGCGCGGCTGGTGACCATCGTGAGCAGGGCCGTCGCGACGATGGTGCCGAGCAGGGTGATCACGAGGACCACGGCGGAGCTCAGCAGGGTGTCGCCCATGGCGCGGGTGAGTTCGCCGACGGTGGCGCTCGGGTCGTTGAGGGCCTCGGTGTCGGCGGTGTCGTTGAGGACGAAGCCCTGGAGGAGGACGACCACGATCTCGGTGAGGACCGCGACGGTCAGGGAGATGCCGAGGACCGTGCGCCAGTGGGCGCGCATGGTGGACACCGCGCCGTCGAGGATCTCGCCGACGCCGAGCGGGCGGAGCGGGATGACGCCGGCCTTGGCCGCGGGCGGGGGGCCCTGCC
>NZ_JASKYR010001162.1:0-1294 GCF_041028215.1 Streptomyces flavofungini | reverse complement strand
CCCGTGCCGTCAGCGCCATGGTCTCTGCCTCTCACCAAGTGTTTCCGTTTGCTCACCCAGCGTGGCCGGTCCTGCGTACGCTGAACAGTTCACGCAACCCAACAACCCCCCATGTCAGATGGAGGCGTTGCGCATGACTCGTCCCAAGGACCTGGACCCCTCCTCCAACCCCCGCGCGCTCCTGGGCGCGGAACTCCGTCACGCCCGAGAACGGGCGGGCCTCAGCCAGGAGGCCCTCGGCGCCCCTCTGTTCGTCAGCGGTTCCTTCATCGGACAGTTGGAGGCCGGTACGCGGCGGATGCACCTGGAGTACGCGCGGCATTTCGACGCCGTGCTCGATACGGGGGGCTTCTTCGCCCGTAACTGCGGGGCGCTGGCGAAGTCCCGGTACCCCGATCACTTCGCGGAGGCGGCGGAGGCGGAAGCGGTCGCGACGGCGATCCGGGAGTACGCGCCGCAGTTGATCCCGGGGCTGTTACAGACCCAGGGGTATGCACGAGCGGTGTTCTGTGATGGACGACCGTCAGCGACGGACGGTGAAATCGACGCACTGGTCGCAGCTCGCCTGGATCGGTCACGTCTACTCGACGACCCAACAACCCCGTTGTTGTGGACGATCCTTGACGAGTCGATCCTGCGCCGCGAGGTAGGTGGCCCGTCCGTCATGGCCGAGGCATTGCGGCACGTGGCCACGCTGGGCCGCAAACGCCGGGTAATTGTGCAGGTGCTGACATTTGCAGCCGGGGGGCACATGGCCATGGAGGGACCGCTCAAGCTGATGGTCTGTCCGGACGCTGCGCCTCTCGTCTACCTGCAAGGCTTTCGGACAGGTCGGCTTGAGGATGACCCCGCCAGCGTCGCGCAGTACGAACTCGCCTACGACCTGCTCGGGGCCAGCGCGCTCTCCCCCCGGGAATCCCTGGCCCTGATCGAGTCTGTGGCACAGGATTACGCACATGAAGAGCAGCCCTGACTACGACCTCGACACCACCTTCTGGCAGAGGTCCACTTACAGCGACGGCAGTGGCGGCAACTGCCTGGAAGTCGCCCGCTGGCGCAAGTCCACCCACAGCGGAGCGAGCGGTGGCGACTGCCTCGAAGTAGCCGACGGGCACCCGGCGATCGTCCCCGTCCGGGACTCGAAGAACCCCATGGGCCCGAAGCTCGTGTTCCGGGCCACCGCCTGGTCGGCGTTCGTCGAGAACCTCAAGGCGGGCTGACCCGGCCACCGCCCCGAAGCTCAAGTCCCGCGCTCCGAGCCCTCTTTGAGTGGAACGGGAGGCGGGTCTCACCC
>NZ_JASKYR010001161.1:0-1501 GCF_041028215.1 Streptomyces flavofungini | reverse complement strand
CGCTCGTACGAACGGGGGACGGGGCCGTCGCCCGTTCCGCACGCTTCGTTCACCTCGGATCGGGCGTCAGTCGCGCAGATACGCCAGCACCGCGAGGACCCTGCGGTGGGTGCCGTCCGCCGGGGGCAGGTCCAGTTTGGCGAGGATGTTGCCGATGTGCTTGCCCACGGCGGCCTCGGAGACGGTGAGTCCGGCGGCTATCGCCGCGTTCGACTTCCCCTCGGCGACCAGCGCGAGCACCTCGCGCTCGCGCGGGGTGAGCTGCTCCAGCGGGTCGCGCCGGCGCCGCAGCAACTGCCGTACGACCTCCGGGTCGACGACCGTCCCGCCCTCGGCGACCCGCGTCAGCCCCTCGATGAACTGCTCGACCTGGCCCACCCGGTCCTTCAGCAGATATCCGACGCCGGTGCCGTCCCCGGTGTCCAGGAGCTCGGCCGCGTACGCCCGCTGCACGTACTGGCTCAGCACGAGCACCGGCAGCGCGGGCCGCTCCGCCCTGAGCGCGACCGCCGCGCGCAGCCCCTCGTCCTTGAACCCCGGCGGCATCCGCACATCGGTGACCACGATGTCCGGTTCGTACGCCGACACGGCGTCCCGCAGCGCGTCCGCGTCGCCCAGCGCCGCCACCGTCTCGTGCCCGAAGCGGCCGAGCAGACCGATGAGCCCCTCCCGCAGCAGCACGCTGTCCTCGGCGAGTACGACTCTCAGGCTGCGGCTCGGCACGGGATCTCCACGGACAGGACGGTCGGGCCGCCGGGCGGGCTGGTGACCGTCAGTGTGCCATCGAGGACGGCGAGCCGGTCGGCGAGTCCGGTCAGGCCCGTGCCGTGCGCGGGGTCGGCGCCGCCGCGCCCCTCGTCGCGCACCTCGATCCGGAGCACGCCGTCGACGTGCGAGGCGGTGATCCGGGCCCGGTCGGCCCGGCTGTGCTTGCCCACGTTGGCGAGCGCCTCGCGGACGGCGAAGTAGCCCGCGCTCTCCACCGCTTCGGGGAGCCGGGGCAGCTCAAGACCGTCCGTTTCCACGGGTACGGCGGAACGGTCCGCCGCGTCCTCGATGGCGGTGGCGAGGCCGTAGTCGGTGAGGACCTGCGGGTGGATGCCGCGGATCAGCTCGCGCAGCTCGGTCAGGACGCGGCCCGCCTCGTCGTGGGCGGTGGCGAGCTGTGCGGCGAGCGGGGTGCCGGGGGCGGCGTCGAGCCGGGCGAGCCCCAGGCTCATGGTCAGCGCGACCAGGCGCTGCTGCGCCCCGTCGTGCAGGTCGCGCTCGATGCGGCGCCGTTCCGCCTCGAAGGCGTCGACCAGGCGGGCCCTGGACCGGGTGACCTCGGCGAGACTCGCGGCGAGTTCGGCGTCGCGGGGGGCGAGCAGCAGCCGGGCGAACGCGGCCCGCGCCGTGGCGTACGCGCCCAGCGGGTACGCCAGGAGCAGCAGGGCGGCCAGTCCGAGGAGGGCGGTGGCGCAGGCCGCCGGGTAGGTGCCGACGAGCCACAGCTTGGCGG
>NZ_JASKYR010001160.1:0-1682 GCF_041028215.1 Streptomyces flavofungini | reverse complement strand
ACTGCGCGGAGCCCAGGCCCGTCGCCCGCTTCTGGTGCGAGGCGCTGGGGTACCCCCCCCCCCCCCCCCCCCCCCCCCCCCCCCCCCCCCCCCCCCCCCCCCCCCCCCCCCCCCACGCCCTGGAACGGCGCAACCAGATGCTGCGCGAGCTCAACACCAGGCCGCCCGCGAAGGGGCGTCCGGCCCACTCGGCCCTCACCCTGCCCGAGCCGCGACAAAGCACGGGCGCATGAGGGGAGGCGTGATTAGGGTGGCCCGATGACGTCGATCAAGCAGTTCCAGGTGACCTTCGACTGCGCGGAGCCCAGGCCCGTCGCCCGCTTCTGGTGCGAGGCGCTGGGGTATGTCGTACCGCCGCCACCGGAGGGGTTCACCACCTGGGACGACTACGACGATTCGCTGTCGCCCGAGCACCGGGGTGCGGGGGTCTGTGTCGACCCCTCGGGGGTGGGCCCGCGACTGTTCTTCCAGCGCGTCCCCGAGGGCAAGGTCGTCAAGAACCGGGTGCACCTCGATGTGCGGGTCGGCACCGGGCTCGTGGGGGAGGAGCGGGTCGCCGCGCTGGAGGCGGAGTGCGAACGACTGCTCGCGTTCGGCGCGAAGCGTGTGCGGCTGCTGGTCGCCGACACGGACTATGAGTCGTGCCTTCTGATGGAGGACGTCGAGGGCAACGAATTCTGTCTCGACTGACGGCGTCAGGACGTGCGGTGCGAGCGGCTCAGCACGAGGGTCCCGCCGGACCCCATGGTCCAGGTGCTGACGGTGGTTCCCGTCGGGCAGCAGGTGGAGTCGATGTCCCGGTACCACTGCTCGGTCACCGTCACCCCTGCCGATGTCACCTTCGTGGTGTCCATCAGAGGGGGGTGCACTCCGCGGGATTCGTGCCGGGGGAGCAGCGTGCCCAGGGCGTGCAGCTGTCCGTCTCTGGCCGTGATGACGATGACGGCGAACGCCAGTTGCCCGGCCGCGGTGCCGCCGCGGTTGTCACAGTTGACGTCCAGCGCGGCTTCCACCCGGCCGTCCCCCGTGATGTCTCCGTAGACGGGCTTGGGCAGGTAGGCGACGCGCACCTTGTTCCAGGTGCGCGAGGTGGCCTCGGCCTCGCCGCCGGAGAGGGTGACGGTGCCGGGGATCTGGCAGAAGTCGCCCGGGAGCGTCGCCCGCTCCCAGTCGACGTCCCGCAGGTCCGGCGGTGCGTCGCCGAGCGAGACGGCGGCGTGCGAGGCCGGGCCCGGGGSSGGGGCCGGAGCGGAGGCACGGGGGGCGGACGAGGCGGGCTGGATCTGCGGGCCCTGGTCGGGTGTCGAGCACCCCGAGGCAGCCGTCCCGGCGATGAGGACCAGTAACAGGGCCGCGGGCACGGCCGGTCGGGGACGTCGTGCGTTCATCCGGTTCCTCCGTCGGTCGGCTTCCGTGCGGCACAGGGCGGGCTGTAGGGGCGGTCCGGCAGGTACTGCGTCCACTGCTCCCGCGTGATCGGCTCCGACTGGGCGCACAGCCGCTGCTGCGTGGTCAGCGGCTGTACTTCCCACAGCTGCGTCGTCGTGGAGCTCGACACGGCCAGGGTGTGACCATCGGGGCTGAAGGCCATCCCGTCGGTGCCCGACCCGATGCCGAGCAGCGCGGACTCCCGCAGGTCCGCGGGCTGGGACACGTCCCAGATGCGCACCGCGCCACCCCCG
>NZ_JASKYR010000116.1:0-15207 GCF_041028215.1 Streptomyces flavofungini | reverse complement strand
CTGCACAGGGCCGAAAGAGCCCCCGTCCACGCGTGCTCCGCRGGCGTTCCGTAGCCGACGACCAGGGCGTCCTTCCGGCGGGCCGTCGCGAGGGGATGGCGGAAGCGGGAGAGGCCCTGGACCGCCAGGCGCTCCCAGGCGGCCGCCTCCACCACGGAGTGCTCGGTGCCCGGGGGGAGTTCGAGGACCGCGTGCAGGCCCGCCGCGATGCCCGTGGCACGGGTCTCGGGGGCGTGGGCGGCGAGGGCGTCCACCAGTTGGTCGCGGCGGCGCCGGTAGCGCAGGCGCGCGGCCCGGACATGGCGGTCGTACGCGCCCGAGGTGAGGAACTCCGCGAGCGTGAGCTGGTCGAGCGCGCCGCAGGACCAGCCCGCCGCGTCCTTCTCGCCGAGCGCCTCGTCCCGCAGCGCGGCCGGCAGCACCATCCAGCCGATGCGCAGCCCCGGCGCGAGGGACTTGCTCGCCGTGCCGAGGTAGACGACGCGCTCGGGGTCGAGACCCTGGAGCGCGCCGACCGGCTGGCGGTCGTAGCGGAACTCCCCGTCGTAGTCGTCCTCCAGGATCAGCCCGCCCTCCCGGCGCGCCCAGTCGACGGCCGCCGCCCGCCGGTCGGGGTGGAGCGGTACGCCCATCGGGAACTGGTGCGCCGGGGTAAGCAGCACCGCCCTGGCCCCGCCGCCGGTCTCCGGTGCCACCGTGCCGAGTCCGTCGAAGCCCAGCGGCACCGTCCGCAGGCCCGCCCGGTGCAGCAGGTTCCAGTGGACGTCCAGGCCGTAGGACTCCACGGAGATCTGCCGCTGCCCCCGGGCCCGCAGCACCCTGCCGAGGATCGACACGGCGTGCACGAAGCCCGCGGTGACCACGATCCGGTCGGGGTCCGCGTGGACGCCGCGGGCGCGCGCGAGGTACCCGGCGAGTGCCTCGCGCAGCTCCACCCGGCCGCGCGGGTCGCCGTACCCGAGGGCGTCGCTCGGCGCCGCCGCCAGCGCGCGCCGGGCCGCCTTCAGCCACTCGGCGCGGGGGAAGGAGGAGAGGTCGGGCTTGCCTGGGGTGAGGTCGTACGCCGGTGCCCCGCTCCTTCTGCGGGGCGGCGCCGACCGCACCGGCGGCGTGATCACCCGTTCGGCGACCCGGGTGCCCGAGCCCTGGCGGGCCGTGAGCCAGCCCTCGGCGACCAGATCGGCGTACGCGTCGGCGACGGTGTTCCGCGCGATGCCGAGGTCGAGGGCGAAGGAGCGGGACGAGGGCAGCCGGGTGCCGGGGGCCAGCCTGCCGCCCCGCACCGCGTCGCGCAGCGCGTCCGTGAGGCCCCTGCGGACCCCGTGCCGCGACGCGTCGCCGCCGGTGTCCAGATGCAGGTCGACGCCGAGAGTGGCCCACGTTTCTCCCATGGAAATGGACCATACTCCTGGGCTGCATCGCTCCTAGGCTCGACAGCATGACGACCAAGGACACAGACACCGCAGCACCCGGCTCCGCCAGGGAGTACGAGCGCGAGCACACCCCCCGCCTCGCCTGGGCCACCCACGCCCCCGAGGTCTTCAAGGCCATGATCAAGCTCGACGCGGCGGCCCGTAAGGGCCTCGACCCGGTCATCTACGAGCTGGTCAAGATCCGCGCCTCGCAGATCAACCACTGCGCGCTCTGCCTCGACATGCACACCAAGGACGCGCTCGCGGCGGGCGAGAGCGTCGAGCGGATCATCCAGCTCAGCGCGTGGGAGGAGTCGCGGCACTTCTACACCGCCAAGGAGATCGCCGCGATCGAGCTGACGGAGGCCATCACCGTGCTGACCGAGGGTTTCGTGCCCGACGAGGTGTACGAGAGGGCCGCCGCGCACTTCGAGGAGGCCGAGCTGACCCAGCTCATCGCCGCGATAACGGTCATCAACGCCTGGAACCGCTTCGGCGTCAGCACCCGCCAGGTGCCGGGCCACTACAAGGCGGGCGACCACAAGTGAGCGTCCGGACCACCCACTTGGACCAGGGCGTCGTGGGCGCGATGAGCACGCTGAGCGCCGCCGCCAAGCGGGGGCTCGGCGACCCCGTGCTCGCCGAGCTGGTGATGGTGCGGGCCTCGCAGCTCAACGCGTGCGCGTTCTGCCTCGACATGCATGTGGACGCCGCGCTTGAGCAGGGCGAGAGCCCGAAGCGGATCGCGCTGCTCGACGCCTGGGCGGAGGCCGGGGACCTCTTCACGGAGCGGGAGCGCGCCGCCCTCGCCCTGACCGAGTCGGTCACCGTACTGACCGGCGACTTCGTACCGGACGCCGTCTACGCCCAGGCGGCCGGGCACTTCGACGAGGCCGGGCTCGCCCACCTCCTCGCGCTCGTCGCCGTCATCAACAGCTGGAACCGGCTGATGGTCAGCCGCCGTATCGCACCCGGAGGCCCGGCATGGTGAACCCGACCGGTACCGCGCGAGGCGTCGAGACGCTGCGCGCCCTGCACCACGGGCGGGCGCCCGGTGATCCGCTGGTGCTCCCGGGGCCGTGGGACGCGGCGAGCGCCCGGACCTTGGAGGCGGCGGGCACTCCCGCGCTCGCGACGCCCAGCGCCGGGATCGCGCACTCCCTCGGGTACGAGGACGGGCAGGTGCCGCCGGAGGAGATGTTCGCGGCCATCGCCCGGATCACGCGCTCCGTGTCCGTGCCCGTGAGCGCGGACATCGAGGGCGGATACGGTCTCGCGCCCAAGGAGCTGGTCGAGCGGCTCCTCGCGGCGGGGGCGGTCGGCTGCAACCTGGAGGACTCGGCGGACGGCGCCTTGAAGGACCCCGCCGAGCAGGCCGACTTCCTCGCGGCCGTACGGGAGGCCGCGGGCGCCGATGTCTTCGTCAACGCCCGCGTCGACACCTTCCTGCGGGGCGTCGCGGAGCCGGAGCCTGCCATCGAGCGGGCCCGCCGCTATGTGGCCGCGGGCGCCGACTGCGTCTACCCGATCCTGGCGCCCGTGGACGCGGTGCCCGCGCTGCGGGCGGGGATCGAGGGGCCCCTCAACCTGGTCGCGAAGCCGGACGGCCCCGCCGTGCGGGAGCTGGGCGAACTGGGCGCCACGAGGATCACGTTCGGCCCCGGGCTGCTGCACGCCACGATGGGCGCCCTGACGGCGATCACATCGGAGCTCGGCTGATACCGGGGCCGCAACGGACGGACGGGTGCGGGGCACCCGCCCGTCCGCGCGGTCACTTCGGCAGCCAGCCCCGCCACTTCGACTCGTGCCTGTCGATCCACTTCTTCGCCGCGTCCTCGGGCGACAGCTTCTGGTCGGCGATCATCAGCGAGACCTCGTTCTGGTCCGCCTCCGACCACTGGAAGTTCTTCAGGAACGCCGCGGCCTTGCCGCCCTTCCTGGCGAAGTCGGCGTTGAAGTACTTCTGGAGCGGGGTGTGCGGATAGGCGCACTTGATCTTCGCCGGGTCGGCGTCGCAGTCCTCCTTGTACTCGGGCAGCTTCACCTCCGTCATCGGCACCTTCTCGAACAGCCACTGCGGCTTGTACCAGTAGGTGAGGAACGGCTTCCGCTGCTTGGCGAACTGCTCGATCTGGGTGATCTGAGCGGCCTCGGAGCCCGCGAAGACGACCTCGTAGTCCAGGTCCAGGTTCTTCACCAGGGCCTTGTCGTTCGTCACGTACGACGGGGAGCCGTCCATGAGCTGGCCCTTGCTGCCGCTCTCGGACGTGCGGAACTGGTCCGCGTACTTGTTCAGGTTCTTCCAGTCGGTGACGTCGGGGTGCTTCTTCGCGAAGTACGTGGGGACGTACCAGCCGATGTGGCCGGTGACGCCCACGTCGCCGCCGGGGACGATCGTCTTCTTGTCCTTGACGTAGCGCTGTTCCTGCTCGGGGTGGCCCCAGTCCTCCATGATCGCGTCGACGCGGCCCTGGCTGAGGGCGTCCCAGGCGGGGACCTCGTCGATCTGGACCTTGTCGACGCGGTAGCCGAGCTCGTTCTTGAGCAGGTACTCGGCGACGGCGACGTCCGCCTGCGCGCCGACCCAGGACTGGACCGAGAGGGTCACGGTCTTGGCGCCGGCGGCGTTGGCGTACGGGGACGCCTGCTTGGTCATGTCGGCGGCGCCGCAGCCGGAGAGCGCGAGGAGCGCCCCGGCCGCCGTGACGGCGCTCATGACACGCGTACGAGCGCGCATGTCACGCTCCCTTCTTGACGCGGCGTTCGGTGGGCTGTGTGACCCGGTCCAGCATCAGGCCGAGGCAGACGATCGCCGCACCGGCCACCAGGCCCGTCGCGAGGTCGCCCTGCGCGATGCCGAACACCACGTCGTAGCCGAGCGCGCCACCGCCGACCAGACCGCCGATGACGACGACGGCGAGGACCAGGACGACACCCTGGTTCAGGGCGAGCAGCAGCGCCGGGCGGGCCAGCGGGAGCTGCACCTTGCGCAGCTGCTGCCAGCTCGTGGCGCCGAGCGAGCGCGAGGACTCCATCGCGGCGGCGTCGACCTCGCGCAGGCCCTGCGTGGTGATGCGGACGACGGCGGGCAGCGCGTAGACCACGGCGGCGGCGACCGCGGGGGCGCGGCCGATGCCGAAGAGGGCGACGACCGGGATCAGGTACACGAACTGCGGCAGCGTCTGGAAGACGTCGAGGACCGGGCGCAGCAGGCGTTCGAACCGCGCGCTGCGGGAGGCCGCGACGCCGATCGCGAAGCCGAGGACCAGCGTCACCGCGACTCCGGCGAGGACCTGGGAGAGCGTGTCGAGGGACTTGTCCCAGACGCCGAGGGCGCCGATGGCGGCCATGGCGGCGACAGCGGTGAGCGCGGTCTGCCAGGTGCCGATCAGCCAGGCGAGCGCGGCGACGATCAGCAGCACCGACCACCAGGGCAGGCCCTGGAGGCCGTCGCGGACAGGGTTGAGGACCCACTCGGTGAAGTGGGACGCCCAGTCCGCCGTGCCGCCGACGAGGGGCACTCCGGTGTAGATGTGGTCGACCATCCACTCCTTGCCGGTGTTGACCGTCGGGGCGATGTTGACGACCCAGCCGGTCGGCCAGTCCAGGCGGTCCGCGAAGCGGGCGGCGAGCGCGGCGGCGACCGTCACGGCCGCGGCGACGGACCAGCCGCGCGGGCCCCGGAGCGGCGAGTGGTCCTCGGCGTGCGCGCCCGCCTTCTCGCCCGCGGCGGCGGTGACGCGGTCGAGGACCACGGCGAGCAGCACGATCGGGATGCCGCCGGCCAGCGCCTGGCCGACGTCGACGGTGGACAGCGCCTGGTAGACGCGGTCGCCGAGGCCGCCGGCGCCGATCACCGAGGCGATGACGGCCATGGAGAGCGCCATCATGATCGTCTGATTGACGCCGAGCAGGAGCTGCTTGGCGGCCAGCGGCAGGCGCGCGGAGAACAGCCGCTGGCGGCTGGTCGCGCCGAGCGAGGTCACCGCCTCCAGGACGCCGCCGTCGGCGCCGCGCAGGCCGAGCGCGGTGAGCCGGGCCATCGGCGGGGCCGCGTACACGACGGTCGCGATGACGGCGGCGGGCACGCCCATGCCGAAGACGAGGGCGAACGGCAGCAGATAGGCGTACGCGGGCAGGACCTGCATGGTGTCGAGTACGGGCCGCAGGATGCGGAAGACCCGGTCGTTGAGGCCGCCCGCGAGGCCGAGCAGCGCGCCGATCACGACCGAGGCGAGGACCGCCACGATCATCAGGGCGAGCGTCTGCATGGTCGGCACCCACATGCCGAGCAGACCGCAGACGGCGAACGCGGCGGACGCCATGGCCGCGAGCCGCACCCCGGCGACCCGCCAGGCGATGAGTCCGGCGCCGACGGTGACACCGGCCCAGCCCGCGCCGAGCAGCACCAGGTAGACGCCGCGCACGGAGAGCACGATGGCGTTGCTGACGTGCCCGAAGAAGTAGGTGAACAGCCAGTGGCTGTCGCGGTTGTCGATGATCCAGTCGGTGGTCTTCCCCAGCGGCTCGGTCAGGTCGACGGTGAGGGCGTCCGGCCAGGCGCCGGAGGCCCACTTGGCGCTGACGATCGGCACGAGGACCGCGGCGGCGACGGCGAGCAGCACGAGCTTGCCGACGGCACGGTGGCGCAGGAGTGCGCCGATGCCCGTATCTCGTACGGGTCCGGAGGCGGTGGCGGTGGCCATCAGGCGACCACCTCGCCCGTGCCGGAGGGCGCGGCGGGCGCGGCGGTGCCCGCGACCACCGCGAGCAGCCCCGCGTGGTCGACGACGCCCAGGCAGCGCTTGCCGTCCATCACGCGGACCGGGAAGCCGGAGCGCGCGACGGCCTCGATGGCCTCGGAGACCTTGGCGTCGGGCGCGAGGGCCGCGCCGCGGTTCTCCTCGTCGGAGTCGGCGGCGCGCATGGCGGTGCGCACGCTCATCACGTCGGCGCGGGCCACGTCGCGCACGAAGTCGCGGACGTAGTCGTCGGCCGGGGAGCCGACGATCTCCTCGGGCGTGCCGACCTGGACGACGCGGCCGTCCCGCATCAGGGCGATGCGGTCGCCGAGCTTGAGGGCCTCGCTGAGGTCGTGGGTGATGAAGACCATGGTGCGGCCCTCGTCGCGGTGCAGGCGGACGACCTCTTCCTGCATGTCGCGGCGGATCAGCGGGTCGAGCGCGCTGAACGGCTCGTCGAAGAGCAGGACCTCGGGGTCGACGGCGAGGGCGCGGGCCAGGCCCACGCGCTGCTGCTGGCCGCCGGAGAGCTGTCCGGGCTTGCGCTGTTCGAGGCCGTCGAGGCCGACCTTCGCGATGACCTCAAGCGCCTTCTGGCGCCGCTCGGCCTTGCCGACGCCCTGTATCTCCAGGCCGTAGGCGACGTTGTCGAGGACCGAGCGGTGCGGCAGCAGACCGAAGTGCTGGAAGACCATGGCGGCGCGGCGGCGGCGCAGTTCACGCAGGCGCGCCTTGTCCATGGCGAGGACGTCCTCGCCGTCGATGGCGAGCCGTCCGGAGGTGGGCTCGATGAGCCGGGTCAGGCAGCGCACGAGGGTGGACTTGCCCGAGCCGGAGAGGCCCATGACGACGAAGACTTCCCCCTTGTTGACCTCGAAGGACACATCGCGCACGGCGGCGGTGCAGCCGGTGCGTTCGCGGAGTTCGGCGGGGGTGAGGTCGTGCAGGGCGGTGTCGCCGGGTATGCGCTCCGCCTTCGGGCCGAAGACCTTCCAGAGGTTCTCGACGGCGAAGACGGGCCCGCCGGGGGCCACCGTCTCGTTCTCTGTCGTCACGAGGGCCTCGCTCATCGGCCGTCACCACCCAGCATCTCGGCACATTTCTCCCCGACCATGAGCACTCCGATCATCGGATTCACGGCGGGCATCGTCGGGAAGACGGATGCGTCCGCGATACGGATTCCTCGCATGCCCCGGATCTTCAGTTCCGGGTCCACGACTGCGAGTTCATCAGTGGAAGCACCCATTCGGCAGGTTCCGGCCGGGTGGTAGACGGTGTGCGCGGCCTTGCGCACGAGCTCGCTGATCTCGGCGTCGTCGGTGACGTCGGGGCCGGGGAACACCTCGCGCTTCAGCCACTTCTTGAACGGCTCGGCCTGCGCGACCTCGCGCGCCAGCTTGATGCCGTCGACCAGGGTCCGCCCGTCGTAGTCGCCCTCGTCCTCGAAGTACCTGAAGTCGAGCGCGGGCTTGACCTCGGGGTCGGCGGAGGTGAGGTAGAGCCGCCCGCGGGAACGGGACTTGGGGATGTTCGGGGTCATCGAGACGCCGTGCTCGGGGCGTTCGTAGCCCAGGCGCTCCGGGTTGTCGGTGAAGGGGATCTGGTAGAAGTGGAACATCAGGTCGGGGCCCTTGTGGTCCGGGTCCCGCCGCACGAACAGGCCCGCGTCGGAGTCCATCGCGGAGTTGCCGGGGATCGGCCCGTTCGTCTCCCAGACGATGACCGACTCCGGGTGGTCGATGAGGTTCTCGCCGACGCCGGGAAGGTCGTGGACGACCGGGATGCCGAGCGCTTGGAGGTCCTTGGCGGGGCCGATGCCCGAGTGCATGAGCAGCCGGGGCGTGTCGACGGCTCCGGCGCAGACGAGCACCTCGCGGCGGGCGGTGAGCAGCGACTCGGTGCCGTCCTTGGCGCGGACGTGGACGCCGCGCGCGGTCGTGCCGTCCAGCTCAAGCTTCGTGGCCCAGGTCTCCAGGAACAGCCGGAGGTTGGGGCGGTCACCGGCCTCCATGTGGGGGTGGAGGTAGGCGACCGAGGCGGAGGAGCGCTTGTTGTTCTCCGGGTGGTAGGCGAGGTCGAAGAAGCCGACGCCCTCGTCGAAGGGCTGGTCGTTGAAGCCGACGACCTCGGGCACGCCGAGGGCGGTCTTCGTCGCCTCGACCCAGTCGGTGGCGATCTGGTTCTGGTCCTTCTTGGCGACGCGCACGATGTTGTTGCGCAGCTTGCCGAAGTAGGGGTCCATCGCCTGGGCGTTCCAGCCGGTGGCCCCCGCCGCCTCCCACTCGTCCCAGTCGGAGGGCAGCGGCTTGAAGGAGATCAGGGTGTTGTGCGACGAGCATCCGCCGAGCACCTTGGCACGGCTGTGCAGGATGTGGGAGTTGCCGCGCGGCTGCTCCGTGGTCGTGTAGCCGTAGTCGAGGTCACCGCCGAGCAGGCCGAGCCAGCGGCGGAGCGTGAGGACGTCCTCACGGTCGATGTCGCTGGGCCCGCCCTCGATGACGGCGACGGTGACGTCCGGGTTCTCGGTGAGCCGGGAGGCGATCACCGATCCGGCGGTGCCGCCGCCGACGATGACGTAGTCGTACTCGGATACGGCCTGGGGGGTTTCAGCCATGGGGGTAGCTACTCCTCTTCCTGCGAGGTCGTACGAAGGTGCTCGCGCGTAAGGGACGGGCGGGCGTCAGCCCGCGAACCAGCGGACCGGCCGCGGCGCCAGGTTCTGGTAGACGTGCTTGGACTCGCGGTACTCGGCGAGGCCTGCGGGGCCCAGTTCGCGCCCGACACCGCTCTTGCCGAAGCCGCCCCACTCCGCCTGCGGCAGGTAGGGGTGGAAGTCGTTGATCCAGATGGTGCCGTGGCGCATCCGGCGGGCCATGCGGCTCGCGCGGCCCTGGTCGCTGGTCCAGACGGCGCCCGCGAGACCGTACTCGGTGTCGTTGGCGAGGGCCACGGCCTCGTCCTCGGTGCGGAAGGTCTCGACGGTCAGGACGGGCCCGAAGACCTCTTCGCGTACGGCCTTCATCCCGCGGTGGCACTGGTCGAGCACGGTCGGCTCGTAGAAGTAGCCCTCGGCGGGGCGCACGTCGCTCGGCTCGGGGCGCTTGCCGCCGGAGCGGAGCACGGCGCCCTCCTGAAGGGCGGAGGCCACGTACATCTCGGTCTTCTCGCGCTGCTGCGCGGAGACGAGGGGGCCGCACTCGACGCCGTCCTCGGTGCCGCGGCCGAGCTTGATCTTCGTGGCCCTGCGGGCGAGTTCGGCCACGAAGCGCTCGCGGACGGACTCCTCGATGATCAGGCGGCCACCGGCTGAGCAGACCTGCCCGCTGTGGATGAAGGCGGCGTTGAGGGCCTGGTCGACGGCGGTGTCGAAGCCGTCGTCGGTGGCGCAGGCGTCGGCGAAGACGACGTTGGGGTTCTTGCCGCCGAGTTCGAGGGCGACCTTCTTCACGCCGAGGGCGGCGGCCTGGGCGACCTTGGTGCCGGAGACGAGGCCGCCGGTGAAGGAGACCAGGTCGACGCCGGGGTGGTCGGCGAGCCGGGCGCCGACGGTGTGGCCGGGGCCGGTCACGATGTTGGCGACACCGGCGGGCAGCCCCGCCTCGACGAGCAGCTCGATGAGCGCGACGGTCGTCAGCGGGGTGATCTCGCTCGGCTTGATGACGAAGGTGTTGCCCGCCGCGAGAGCGGGCGCGATCTTCCAGCTGGCCTGGAGCAGCGGGTAGTTCCAGGGCGTGATCATCGAGCAGACGCCGACGGGCTCGTGCACGACGACGCTGTGGATGTCGTCGGAGCCCGCGTCCACGACGCGTCCGGCGCCCTCGCCGATCACCAGGTCGGCGAAGTACCGGAAGGCGTCGGCGACGCAGTCGACGTCGACGCGGCCCTCTTCGAGGGTCTTGCCCGCGTCCCGGCTCTCCAGGAGGCCGATCCTCTCGCGGTCGCGGACGAGGAGGTCGGCGACCCGGCGCAGCAGCGCGGCGCGCTCGGCGACCGGCGTGGCCGGCCACGGCCCCTCGTCGAAGGCCTTGCGCGCGGCCTCGATCGCCGCGTCGGCGTCCTCGGTGCCGCCCTCGGCGATCAGCGCGAACGGCTTGGCATCCGCCGGGTCGAGGATCTCGCGGGTGGCACCGGAGGCGGCGCTCAGCCACTCTCCGCCCACATGGATGGTCTGTTGTGCGGACACGTCCCGTATGCCTTCCGTTCCTGTCAAATGCCCCGCCTGTCACTCGCGGTAGCCGGGAGCACCTTCCCCTCGGGCGGGAAAGCATGCCTGGCCTGGCCGAAAGTGCGCTGTGTCACTGAGCATGGGGACAGGAGGGGCGAAACGTACGCTCGACACACGTTCCGCCCCGAAAGCGACGCTATGGCGTGATATCGCCCGCATAATCACGCGCGGGGCCCTCGGGGCCCTCGGGGCCCTCGGGGCCCTCGGGAGCCTCGGGGCCTTCATGGTCCTCCGGGCCGGGTTCGTCCCGGGCGGTGAGACCGGCCACCCAGAGCGGCATCAGCCAGTGGGTGACGAAGAGGACGAACAGGACGGGGAAGAGGAGGCCCCCGGTGTCCAGGTCCTGCCAAGCCGCCGCGCCCGCGCCGACGGCCGCGGCGAGCAGCACCCAGAGCATCAGGCCGCGCGCCCGCGCCGCCACCCGGTCCCGCTCCGCGCGCTGCCGCTCGTCCAGTGCGCGGACGCGCAGATCGAGCAGGCCCCGGGTGGAGCCGTTGATGACGCCGGTCGCGAAGCACCACGGGAGGAGCAGGCCGAGCAGGGCGAACACCGCCCACCGCTGGTCGCCGACGACGACGCAGAGCCAGGCCGTCGCGGACAGCGCCGTCAGCGCGATGTGGGCGACGACCGCGGCGCGCCGACGGGCGGCGGTGGCGTGGAGGGCCGCACCCTCCTCGCGGTTCATCAGCCGGTACATCCGGCGGTCGTAGCTGGTCAGGGGACGCTGTTCGGCTGCCGTCTTCACTGGTTCCTCCCGTAGACCTGATCCGTGAGCGGCTGGAACGGTTCGAGGGAGAACAGCGCCTCGACCGGCAGTCCGAAGAACTTCGCGATCTTCAGTGCGAGGTCCAGGCTCGGGTTGTACTGCCCCCGCTCGATGTAGCCGATGGTCTGGTAGTGGACTCCCACCGCCTCGGCCAGGCGCTGACGCGACACCTTCCGTTCGGCGCGCACCATCGCCAACCTGTTGTGCACTTGCTCGCTCATGTATAAGAAGTACTACATCTCAGAGCAGGTCAGCAAGAGCAATGACAGGCTCGCAAAGATCAGTGACAGGTCCGCAAGATCAGCCGGACGTGCCGGAAGGAGGCCGCATCAGCTCTCGCACGCAGTCGCGCAGCCACGCGTGCGCCGGGTCGGCGTCGTGGCGCGGGTGCCAGGCCATGCCGAGGGGCAGCGGCGGCAGCTCCAGCGGGATCTCGAACGTGACCAGGCCGAGCGTGTCCGTCAGAGGGCGGCTCCACAGGGTGCCGAGGCCGACGAGGTCGGTGCTCAGGAGCAGGAAGAGGGACGACGTGAACGTCCCCACGCTGCCCACCACCCGCCTGCGCAGCCCCCGTTCGGCGAGCGCGGCGTCCAGCGGACCGCTCAGCCGCCCCCGGCGCGAGACGGTGACATGGTCGGCCGCCGCGAACCGGCGCACCGTGAGTTCCCCTTCCAGCAGGGGGTTCCCGGCCCGCGCGACACCGAACATCCGGTCGTCGTGCAAGTGCTCCACGTGCGCCTCGGGCGGCGGCGCGTCGATGCCCCCGAGTTCGAGGTCGGCGGTGCCCTGCCGCAGCATGGGCGCGTCGATGTGGCTCTCGCCGAGGAAGCGCAGCCGCACCCCGGGCGCCTCCTTCGCGGCGCGGGCGAAGAGCGCGGGGCCGTAGGCGGCGGCGACCGCGTCATGGCTGAGGATGGTCAGCGTACGGGTGACCGTGCGCAGGTCGGCCGCGCCGGGCCCGGCGAAGAGGGCGCGGGCCCGCTCCACCACGGCACTCACCTCCGCCTGCACCGCGAGGGCGTGCGGCGTCGGCACCATCCGGCGCCCCGCCCGCACCAGCACGGGGTCGCCGAGCGCCTTGCGGATGCGGCCCAGGGTGCGGCTCATGGCGGGTTCGGAGAGATGCAGGCGGTGGGCGGCGCCCGACACGCTCTGCTCCTCCAGGAGGACGTCCAGGGCGAGCAGCAGATTCAGGTCGAGACCGGCGCCGCCCGGCCGCGCCACGGGCTCAAGTCCACTTGATTGCGTCACACGCATTCATCCCTTGCCGAAGTTGCACTGGAAAGCATGTCAGGGCCGAGCCTACGGTGACAGGGCATCCCACCCCATGCCGCTCCCGAGGAGGAGCCATGTCTTTTGCTGCCCTGACCACGTCCCGGCCGCCCACCGCCAGCCCGGCGCCCAAGCGGGCACCGCTGCTCATCCTCTGCGCCTGCGTCCTCGTCGCGCAGGGCATGGTCGCCGCCATCAACCTCCTTGTCCCGCAACTGACTTCGTCGTCGCTGCACCCCTCGTCCAGCGAGCTGCTGTGGACGGTCGACGCCTACGTCATCGTCTTCGCCGGGCTCCTGATCCCGGCGGGCGCGCTCGGCGACCGGTACGGCCGCAAGGGCGCGCTCCTCGGCGGCCTCGGCCTGTTCGGCGCGGGCGCGGCCGTCAGCGCGCTCGCCCTCTCCCCCGCGCTCCTCATCGCCGGGCGCGGCGTCTCCGGCGCGGGCGCCGCGCTGATCATGCCCGCCACCATGTCGATCCTGATGCGCACGGCCTCCCCCGAGCAGCGCCCCCGCGCCCTCGCCTCCTGGACACTGGCCGCCGGTCTCGGCGGGCTCGCGGGCAACGTCGGCGGCGGCCTCATCGGCCAGTACCTGCCGTGGCGCGCGCTGTTCTGGATCGTGGTCCCGCTGGCCGCGCTGCTCGCCCTCGCCGTGGCCCGCGCCGTGCCGCGCACCGAGCGGGCGGCGGCGGCCCCGGCCCTGGACCCGCTCGGCACCCTGCTGCTGACCGGCGGGCTCTTCGCCCTCCTCTTCGGCATCATCGAGAGCCCGCTGTACGGCTGGACGTCGGCCCGCATCCTGACCGCCTTCGCGGCGGGCGCCGCCCTCGTCGCGTTCTTCGCGCTGCACGCCCTGCGCTCCCGCGCCCCGCTCTTCGACCCCCGCGTCTTCGCCTCCCGGCGGCTGCGCGCGGCGACGCTCGGCACCGCCGCCTGCTTCTTCGGCCTCTTCTCGCTCTTCTACGTCAACTCCCAGTACCTCCAGTACACGAAGGGGTACGGTGCCGCCCGCGCGGGCCTCGCGATCATCCCGCTCACGGTCGGCATGGCCCTCGTCCCCCGGCTTGCCACCCGCTGGTCGGGACGCCCCCGCGCGGTGGTGGGCGGCGGGCTGCTCCTGACCGGCCTCGGGCTGCTCGGCACGTCATCGGCGGACGCCTCGACCCCGTACGCCCTCTACGCCTGCTGGCTGCTCGTCATCTCGGCGGGCGCCGGGCTCTGCATGCCCGCGCTCACCTTCGGCGTCGTGACCTCGCTCCCGGCGCACCAGGCGGGGCTCGGCTCCGGTCTGAGCACCTCGGCGCGCGAGGCGGGAGCCGCGCTCGGSGTGGCGGTGACCGGGACGACGCTGGCCTCGCACACCTCGGGCGGCTTCGCCGTGGACGGCATGGCGGCGGCGCTGCGCGTCGTGGCGCTCGTGGTGCTCGTCGCCGCCGCGGTGGTCGCCGCCGGGTACGGCGGGGGCGGGGCCGCCCCCGCGGCTCCGCGCGGCGAGTGAGCGGCGGCGGCGCGGAAACGGCACCGCCCCCGGCGGCCGTGGTCGAACGGCCGCCGGGGGCGGGTCACCTCACGGGCGCGGACGCCCGGAAGGGGGTGCGATCAGATGAGGCCGAGACCGCGCACGGCCTCGCGCTCCTCGGTGAGCTCCTGCACGGACGCGTCGATGCGCGCACGCGAGAACTCGTTGATCTCCAGGCCCTGGACGATCTCGTACTTGCCGTCCTTGGTGGTGACGGGGAAGGAGGAGATGAGGCCCTCGGGAACGCCGTAGGAGCCGTCCGACGGGATACCCATCGAGGTCCAGTCACCGGCGGCCGTGCCGTTGACCCACGTGTGGACGTGGTCGATGGCGGCGTTGGCGGCGGAGGCGGCCGAGGACGCGCCACGGGCCTCGATGATCGCGGCACCGCGCTTGGCGACGGTCGGGATGAAGTCGTCGGCGAGCCAGGCCTGGTCGTTCACGACCTCGGCGGCGTTCTTGCCGGCGATCTCCGCGTGGAAGATGTCCGGGTACTGGGTGGCCGAGTGGTTGCCCCAGATGGTCAGGCGCTTGATGTCGGAGACCGAGGTGCCGGTCTTCTTCGCGAGCTGCGACAGGGCGCGGTTGTGGTCGAGGCGGGTCATCGCGGTGAAGCGCTCGGCCGGTACGTCCGGGGCTGCGGCCTGCGCGATGAGCGCGTTGGTGTTGGCCGGGTTGCCGACGACGAGGACCTTGATGTCGTCCGCGGCGTGGTCGTTGATGGCCTTGCCCTGGGGCTTGAAGATGCCGCCGTTGGCCTCCAGGAGGTCACCGCGCTCCATGCCCTTGGTGCGGGGGCGGGCGCCGACCAGGAGGGCGACGTTGGCGCCGTCGAAGGCGACGTTCGGGTCGTCGCTGATCTCGATCGAGTTCAGCAGCGGGAAGGCACAGTCGTCGAGCTCCATGGCGGTGCCCTCGGCGGCCTTCAGGGCCGGCGTGATCTCCAGAAGGCGCAGGTTGACCGGCACGTCCGCGCCGAGCAGGTGGCCCGAGGCGATGCGGAAGAGCAGCGCGTAGCCGATCTGGCCGGCCGCGCCGGTGACGGTGACATTCACGGGAGTGCGGGTCATGGCGATCTCCGTAAGAAAAGCTGGCGGTGGGGTCCCGTGTCCCTCTACTGGATCCCCTGATTCCTGGATCCCCGCCGACGCCTCTTCGAGTCCTCGATCGCCTCTCGATGATCGATCTCTTGGCATCAAGAGAGATCCGCCGCCAGGCTATCGCGCCCCGGCCACCCCCGGCCCCCGGGTCCGTGTGGCCCGGCCCACAG
>NZ_JASKYR010001159.1:0-1966 GCF_041028215.1 Streptomyces flavofungini | reverse complement strand
CCCTCACACCACGCGGCACTCTCGTCATCGTCGGCGGCGAAGGGGGCAGCGGCTTCCTCGGCGGCATGAGCCGTGGCCTCCGCGCGGTCCTGCTCTCCCCCTTCATCGCCCAGAACCTCCGCAACCTCGTCTCCCTCCCCCGCCGCGAGGACCTCCTGACCCTGCGGAACCTCGCGGAGAGGAACGAGATCACTCCGGTCATAGACCGCGCCTACCCCCTGGCGGAGGCGCCCGCGGCCCTCCGCCACCTGAGGCAGGGCCACCCTCGCGGCAAGCTGGTCATCACCGTCTGACGTACCCGACAGAGTCGGTGCGGGAAGTGTCGGGTGATCCGGGCCGGTCCCGCCGCACGATGGGGGCATGGACGACGCGACCTTGGTATCCCGATTTCTCACCGACGGCTTCGTGAAGCTGGAGGGGGCCGTCGCGCCGCGCGTGGCCGCGGACTGCGCGCGGCTGCTGTGGCGGGAGACGGGCTGTGACCCGGACGACCCGTCGACGTGGACGCGGCCCGTGCACTGGGTGGGCGGCATGGCACAGGGGCCGTTCGCCGCCGCACCCAACTCCCCCTTCCTGCACCACGCGTACGACCTGCTCGTCGGCGCGGGCCGCTGGGAGCCGCGCTATTCACTGGGTACGTTCCCGCTGCGCTTCCCGCACGAGCAGGAACCGGACGACTCCGGCTGGCACATCGAGGGCAGCTACCTGCCGGACGGCGAGAGCTGGTACTTCACCAATCTCCGCTCCCGGGGCCGGGCCCTTCTGATGCTGTTCCTGTTTAGCGAGGTCGGCGAGGCGGACGCCCCGACCCGCATCCGGGTCGGCTCCCACCTCGACGTGCCCAAGGTGCTGGAGAAGTACGGGGAGGACGGCGCGAGTGGGCTGACCCTCGCCCCCGATCTGGTGGCCGCCTCCGACCACCGGCCACTCGCCCTCGCCACCGGGGCACCAGGTGATGTGTACCTGTGCCACCCGTTCCTGGTGCACGCGGCCCAACCCCACCACGGGGTGCGGCCGCGCTTCATGGCCCAGCCCCCGCTGATGCCCGCGGCACCGTACGAACTCCAGCGGCCCGACGGCGCGTACTCCCCCGTCGAGATCGCGATCCGCCAGGGGCTTGGACAGGAGGCCGCGCAGGGTCGCGGGTGACGCGGAGGCCGGTGATGCGGTCGGCCTGCACGGCTCATCCGGGTCCGTGACGGTGTCGCGCGAGCTTGGTCCAGCCGGTCCAGCCCCGCTTCCTCAGCAGCTCCACCAGCCGACGGCTCGGCGGCAGCGACTCGAACACATGCGTGTCCAGCAGCTCCGCGAAGGATGACTCAAGGCCGGTGTCGTCGACGTAGAACTCGCCTTCTTCGTCGGCTATCCGCGTGATGTAGTCGGCCAGCTCATCGGCGAGTTCGGCCAGCTGCGGATGCGCGTCGGCGCTGTCGGCGCTGTCGAGAGCTCTGCTCATGGTGAGGTAAAAGTCGACGAGCTGCGGGTCGGCGAGCTGCCGCCGTTTGCGGGCCATCCACTCCGGAACGCGCTCGGGTGAGCGGGCGGCCCGCGGAATCCATCCGTCGCGCTCGACTCGGACCACCCGTTCGTCGACGCCGAGCGCCCGCAGCACCTGCTCGTCACCGAAGCCGGTGGCGTCCGCCGCGTCGACCACCACGACCTCGCCGTCCACCACCGCGCGCAGCTCGTCGGGGAGCGTCACCTGCTCGGGGTCGAGATCGGCCAGGGCGCCGTACAGGGCGCCCCCCCCCCCCCCCCCCCCCCCCCCCCCCCCCCCCCCCCCCCCCCCCCCCCCCCCCCCCCCCCCCCCCCCCCCCCCCCCCCCCCCCCCCCCCCCCCCCCCCCCCCCCCCCCCCCCCCCCCCCCCCCCCCCCCCCCCCCCCCCCCCCCGTCCACCACCGCGCGCAGCTCGTCGAGCACCGTCACCTGCCCGGGGTCGAGATCGGCCAGGGCGCCGTACAGGGCG
>NZ_JASKYR010001158.1:0-1598 GCF_041028215.1 Streptomyces flavofungini | reverse complement strand
GCCCGAGCCGAGGGGGCCCGCAGGGCGGCGACTCCTCGCGCGGTGACCTGCCGTACTTCTCAGGACCCGGTCAGAACGGCCCCCAGGGGCCCGCGGGGCCGACCGGCGGACCCGTCACGGGTGACGGGCCGCTGGCGCCGCCCCCGGGCTCCGGCAACCCCGCGGGCGGTCCGCCGCGCCCGGGTGCGCTGAGCGACGACACCGCGATCCTCACCCCGCAGAAGCCGGGACCCGGCGCGCCGCCGCCGGGCGGCAACGTCTCCGGTGAGACGCTGACCAGCGGCATCCCCGTGGTGCCGCCCGCGCAGGGCGACTCGCCCTTCCCGCCGGGCCCCGGTGCCGACGGCGCGATGGCGCACACCCCGCCGAAGCTGCCCGAGCCGGTGCGCTCCGACGTGCCGACCGCTCCGGCGTCCACGGCCAAGAAGAAGGGCCGCAACAAGCTGGTCCTTCTGGTGGCCGCCGTGGTCGTCGTGGCCTGCGGCGCGTACGGCGCGGGCCTGTTGATGAACCACGCCGACGTGCCGAAGGGCACCACGGTGCTCGGCGTCGACATCGGCGGCGGCACCCGTGACGAGGCCGTCAAGAAGCTCGACGAGGCCATCGGCGAGCGCGTGGCCAAGCCCCTGAAGCTGTCCGTGGACGGCGAGGGAGTCACGCTCAAGCCGGACCAGGCGGGTCTGACCCTGGACAGCCAGGCCACCGTCCGCGAGGCCGCGAGCAGCGACTACAACCCCGTCTCCGTGGTCGGCTCGCTGTTCGGCGGCCAGCGTGTCGTCGAGCCCGTCATGCCCGTCGACGAGGAGAAGCTGGCGGCGGCCCTCGAACGCGCCGCGGGCGGCTCGGGATCGGCGCAGGAGGGCTCGGTCAAGTTCCTGCCCGGCAAGGCCGTGCCCGTCTACGGCAAGGAGGGCAACGGCATCGACGCCCAGGCCTCCACCAAGGCCGTCGCGGACGCCTACAAGAAGCAGGTCGAGACGGGCAGCGCGGGCACGGTCCGGGTACCGGTGACCACCCGCAGGCCGACGGTCTCCAAGGCCGAGGTCGACAAGTTCATGACGCGGTTCGCCAAGCCCGCGATGTCCGCCAACGTCACCATCAAGGCGGGCACCAAGTCGATCCCCTTCGGCCCGGCGAAGTCGCTGCCCAAGATCCTTGAGACCAAGGCCCTCAAGGACGGCACCCTCCAGGTGCACTACAACCTGCCCGAGCTGGAGAAGCTCTACGGCAACGTCTTCGACGGGGTCCTGATCCAGCGCGGCAACGGCGACAAGACGCCGGTCCAGCCGACCGACGTCGCCCAGGCGATGGGCAAGGCCCTCGTCGGCAAGACGCCCGCCGAGCGGGTGGGCGTGATCGAGACGAACGCGAGCTGACCGCCGTACGCAGGCCGTAGATCCGTACGCGGTCCGTAGATCCGTACGCGGGCCGAGTACCGCATGACATCTGTCATGCGGTACTCGGCACACGCGACACTGCCGCGCCCCGCCCGCCCCCGGCGACGATGGTCCGCATGACGACGACCTCAGCACCCCCCCCCCCCCCCCCCCCCCCCCCCCCCCCCCCCCCCCCCCCGGCCCGCGTACGGATCTACGGAC
>NZ_JASKYR010001157.1:0-1643 GCF_041028215.1 Streptomyces flavofungini | reverse complement strand
GGCTGACGCGGGCCTGGGCGCGGCCCGGCCGGGCGCTCGGSRTGGGGACGGCGGTGCTGTTCGGTGCCGCCGCCGTCACCTTCACCGTGGGCATGGGAGCGTCGCTCGGCGAGATCACGCGGGCCAGGGCGCATGACGCGGCCGACGTGACGGTCGCCGCACCGCTGCCGGAACCCGGCCCGCATGGTCCGGCCGCCGCCACACGGAGGGGGACGGAGCCCGACTGGGCCGCCGTGGCCGCGGCGATCCGCGATGAGCCCGCGACCCGTGCCTCCTACAGCACCGCGTCGGCGCGGGCCACCGTGCCCGGTGCGGCGGGCACGACCGCCGTGGTCGCCTTCCGTGGCGACGCCTCCTGGGGCGGCTACACCATGGTCTCCGGGCGCTGGATCTCCGCGCCCGGCGAGGCCGTGGTACCCACCGGGTTCCTCACCGCCACCGGTACGCGCGTCGGGGACGCGGTCACGCTGGGCGGCCTCGGCAAGCCGGTCAGGGTACGGATCGTCGGCGAGGTCCTCGATCCCCGCCACGACGGCATGCAGGTCTTCACCGACGCCGCCACGCTCACCCCCGCGCATCCCGCCCTGGCGGACACCACGCAGCACATCGCGCTCAAGTCCGGCACGGCGGTGCCCGGTTACGTGGACGCGCTGAACCAGCGCCTGGAACCCCTGGGCGTCACCGCGCGCGCCGGTGGGCCCGACGGCGGCAGCGACATGGTCGCCACACTCAACGCCCTGTCCGCCCTCCTGACGCTGATGCTCGTCGCCGTGGCGGCGCTGGGTGTGCTCAACACGGTCGTCCTCGACACCCGCGAGCGCGTCAGGGAACTCGGCGTCCACAAGGCCCTGGGCATGACTCCCCGGCAGATGATCTCGATGGTCGTCACGTCGGTCGTGGTGACCGGCCTGGCCGGGGGCGCCCTGGGAGTGCCGCTCGGCGTCGCCCTGCACGGCTGGGTCCTGCCCGCCATGGGCCACGGCGCGGGCCTCGACCTCCCCACCCCGGTACTCGCCGTCTTCGAGGCGCCCGAACTGGCCCTGCTGGTCCTGGGCGGCCTGCTCATCGCCGTCCTGGGCGCCCTGCTGCCCGCGACCTGGGCCGCGCGGGCTCGCACCGCGACGGCGCTGCGCACCGAGTGAGGCGGTGCATGCATCTACGGCGTATACACATCGTGTATACGCTTGATGTATAGTCACCGGCGACGACGGTGATCCTTGGAGGCATCCCATGGCGACCACGAAGGCCTCGACCACGCAGGTCTCGACCACGAACACCTCGAACGCGGCGGGTTCGATGACGGCGGGGCCGAGAACGACGGGGCCGCGTTACCTCGCCGGGGCAGCGCTGCTCGCGGGCCTGGCCGCCGGGGTGCTCACCAACCTGGCCCAGGGCTGGCTGCCGGGAGCCTGGAACCAACTGGCCAACTCGGGGGCCGTCTGGTCGGCGGTCGCCTTCGTCGCGGGCGCGGCATCGCGCCCGTCCCGCCTCGCGGTGGCCGCCGTCGCCGGACTGCTCGCCGAGGCCGGTCTCGTCGTCGGGTACTACGCCTACGCCGAGTTCGGGCGCGACGGCATGGGCAGCCCCCTCTTCCCCCTCATATGGCTGGCGATGGCGTGCGTGGCGGGACCGCTGTTCGGTGT
>NZ_JASKYR010001156.1:0-1861 GCF_041028215.1 Streptomyces flavofungini | reverse complement strand
ACCCGGCCACGGGCACCGTCCGGGTGGACGGCGAGGAGATCACCGCCCGGCCCGTACGTCCCTGACCCGCCGCACCCCGCAGCGCCGGACCCGTCGTCCGCGAAGACAGGGAGGCCCTCATGAGCGTCGATCCCACCGCACCCACCCAGGGCGGCTTTCCCGTGCCGCCGCGCGCGGGCGGGCAGCCGCGGCCGGGCGCCGTCCGCTTCCTCGTGCCCGCGCTGGTCGCCGCGGCCGTGGCGGTGGGGCTCGGCGCGTACGGCAGGGTGCACGACCCGGAGGGCACGGCCTTCAACCTCGCCGGGTTCAGCAGCACCAGCGCGGTCAAGGCGTGGCTGGCGACGACGTCGTTCGGCTTCGCGCTCGTGCAGGTCCTCTCGGCGCTGATGCTGTACGGGAAGCTGCCGGGGCCCTCCTGGTCGGCGGTGCTGCACCGCTGGTCGGGCCGGATCGCGTTCCTGGTCGCCGTCCCCGTGGCGGTGCACTGCCTCTACGCGCTGGGCTACCAGACGTACTCGCCCCGGGTGATGTGGCACTCGCTGCTCGGCTGCTTCTTCTTCGGGGCGTTCAGCGCCAAGATGCTGCTGCTCCGCACGGAGCGGCTGCCCGGCTGGCTGCTCCCGGTGGTCGCGGGTCTGGTGTTCGTGGCGCTCACGGTGGTCTGGCTGACGTCGGCGCTGTGGTTCTTCCGTACGACGGGGGTGACGACGTGAGCGGCGGCCCGGCCTCGCGGCGGGCGGTGCTGGCGGCCGGGGCGGTGGGCGCGGCGGCCCTGACCGGTGCGTGCACCGAGTACGGGAAGGAGGGCGCGGAGCCGCGGCCCGCGCCTTCCACGCAACCGGCCTCGTCGGAACCGCCCGAATCCGGCGGCACGGGCACCGGCACCGGGAAGCCGCCCGCCGGACCCGAGCTGGCGAAGACCTCCGAGATCCCGGTGGGCGGCGGCAAGGTGATCAAGGACAGGAAGATCGTCGTGACGCAGCCGGAGCGCGACGACTTCAAGGCCTTCTCCGCGGTCTGCACGCACGCGGGCTGCACGGTCTCGGAGGTGGCGGACGGCACGATCAACTGCCCCTGCCACGGCAGCAGGTACCGCGTGGCCGACGCGTCCGTGGAGAGCGGCCCCGCGCCCCGTCCGCTGCCCCCGCAGAAGATCACGGTCACCGGAAATTCGATCATCCTGGGCTAGCCCGCCCCTTACGCTCACCGCATGCGCCCCCAGGACCTGGCCCTCGTACGCGACCACACCGTCTACGCCTGTGTGATGGGCTCGCGCGCCTTCGGGCTCGCCGCTGAGGGCAGTGACACCGACCGGCGGGGCGTGTTCCAGGCGCCGACCCCGCTCTTCTGGCGCTTCGAGAAGCCGCCGACGCATCTGGTGGGGCCCGCGGAGGAGCAGTTCTCCTGGGAGCTCGAGCGCTTCTGCGAGCTGGCGCTGCGGGCCAACCCGAACATCCTGGAGTGCCTGCACTCCCCCCTCGTCGAGCACATCACGGAGACCGGCCGTGAGCTGCTCTCGCTGCGCGGCGCGTTCCTCTCCCGCGAGGCCGAGGACACCTTCGCGCGCTACGCCCTCGGCCAGCGCAAGAAGCTGGACCAGGACGTCCGCGTCCACGGCGCCCCGCGCTGGAAGCACGCGATGCACCTGCTGCGCCTCCTGATGTCCTGCCGCGATCTGCTGCGCACCGGTGAGCTGACGATCGACGTGGGCGACCAGCGCGAGCCGCTCCTCGCGGTCAAGCGCGGCGAGCGCACCTGGCCCGAGGTCGAGTCCTGGATGAACCGCCTCGCGGCCGAAACCGAGACCGCGGCCTCCCGCAGCTCCCTGCCCGCCGCCCCCGACCGGGCCCGCGTCGAGGAC
>NZ_JASKYR010001155.1:0-1456 GCF_041028215.1 Streptomyces flavofungini | reverse complement strand
GTGTGTGCGCTGTCCACCGTCGAGAGGGTGTACGCCAGCGGGCCCGCGAGGGACGCCGCGAGGCTCACGCCGACCGTGGCGAGGGCGAGCCGACGGCCGGACCGCCCGGCGAACAGCAGACCCGCCGCGCCCGCGAGCCCGGCGACCAGCACCGCCCAGCGCAGCCACGGCAGGTGGTCCGGCACCCGGCCGAGCAGGACGTACGCCCAGACCGCCGTGGCCGCGACCGTCCCCCCGAGCGCCGCGCACGCGGGCCGGGAAGCGCGCTCCTCCCACAGGACCGTGGCGCCCATGCCGATCAGCGCCGCGACATAGGGCGCGAGCGCCACCGTGTAGTACTGGTGGAAGATCCCGGCCATGAAGCTGAAGACCGCCGCGGTCATCAGGAGCGACCCGCCCCACGCCACGAACGCGGCCCGCGCGGTGTCCGTGCGGCGCGCCTTCCTGGTGATGACGAGACCGGCCGCGAGCAGGATGAGCGCGGCGGGCAGCAGCCAGGAGATCTGGCCGCCGACCTCGGAGTTGAACATCCGGCCGATGCCGGTCTCGCCCCACATGCCACCGCCACCGCCGCCGGGGCCACCGCCACCCGGGCCACCGCCGCCGCCGACGCTGCCGGTCTCCTCGCCGTTGATGCGGCCGAGGCCGTTGTAGCCGAAGGTCAGCTCCAGGAAGGAGTTGTTCTGCGAGCCGCCGATGTACGGGCGCGAGGAGGCGGGCCACAGCTCCACGACCGCGACCCACCAGCCGCCGGACACGACCATCGCCAGCCCGGAGAGCGCGAGCTGGCCGAAGCGCCTGCGCGGCCGCACCGGCGCGCACACCGCGTACAGGACGGCCAGCGGCGGCAGGATCAGAAAGGCCTGGAGCGTCTTCGTGAGGAAGGCGAGGCCCACCGCGACGCCCGCCCACACCAGCCACTTGGTGCGCCCGTGCTCCAGGGCGCGCAGCACGCAGTGGACCGTGACGGTCATGAGCAGGGCGAGCAGCGCGTCGGGGTTGTTGAAGCGGAACATCAGCGCGGCCACCGGCGTCAGCGCGAGCACCGCGCCCGCGATGAGCCCGGCCGCCGGGCTGAACCGCCGCCGCACGGCCGCGTACAGGACACCGACCGTCGCGACCCCCATCAGCACCTGCGGGACGAGCACCGCCCAGGAGTTCAGCCCGAAGAGCCGTACGGAGATCGCCATCGGCCAGAGCGAGGCCGGGGGCTTGTCGACGGTGATCGCGTTGCCCGCGTCCAGCGAGCCGAAGAACAGGGCCTTCCAGCTCTGGCTGCCCGCCTGGACGGCCGCCGAGTAGAAGGAGTTGGCGTAGCCGGACGCGCTGAGGTTCCAGAGGTAGAGCACCGCGGTGGCCAGGAGCAGGCCGAGCAGGGCGGGCCGCGCCCAGCGGGGGTCGTCGGGGCGCCCTCGCCAGAGGCGGGCGGGCAGCGCCGCCGCCCGCCTCTGGCGAG
>NZ_JASKYR010001154.1:0-1630 GCF_041028215.1 Streptomyces flavofungini | reverse complement strand
GCATCACGCAGTGGAAGGGCGAGCGCCTTGAGGCCGCGCTCGCCCTTCCACTGCGTGATGCAGCGCGACGCGGCCCACGGCACGACGGCGTCGACGCCGGTCTCCGTCATGGTCTCCACGGCCAGCTCACCACGGTCGCCCTTGGGCAGCGCCTGGACGACGGTGATGCGGGGCGACTCCGCGGGCTCCTCGGCGACGGAGTCCATGTGGACGATCAGCCGGTCCTTGCCCTCGGTGTCCACGACCACGCAGTCCGCCCAGCGCCCCGCGCCGTCGGTCAGCACGACGTCCTCACCGGCGCGCAGCCGCTTCACGGAGACGGCGTGCCGTCCCTCGGGCCCGTCGAGCACATAGCGCCCGCCGCCGCCCGCGTCGAAGTGCTCCACGACGAACACGGGCGCGGTCATCGCTCGTCCCCCTGGCCCACCGGGGCCGACGCCGCCCGCGCCTCGGCCAGTTCGGTTGTGAGGACCTCCACGAGCCGTCCCGCGGGCAGCTCCCGGGCCAGCCGGTGGCCCTGCCCGGCCCAGAGCGCCATGGCCTGCGCGTCACCGGCCTTCGCCGCGGCCTTGCGCAGGGCGCTGGTCAGGTGGTGCACCTGGGGGTAGGCGGCGGGCGCGTACGGGCCGTGCTCGCGCATGAAGCGGTTGACCAGGCCGCGCGCGGGCCGCCCGGAGAAGGCCCGGGTCAGCTCGGTGCGCACGAACAGCGGGTTGGTCATGGCCTGCTTGTGCAGGGCGTTGGCGCCCGACTCCGGGGTGACGAGGAAGGCGGTGCCGAGCTGGGCGGCGTCCGCGCCCGCCGCGAGCACGGCGGCGATCTGCGCGCCGCGCATCAGGCCGCCGGCGGCGATCACGGGGAGCTGCACGGTCTCGCGGACCAGGGTCAGGAGAGTGAGCAGGCCGAGCCCGGCGCCGTCGGTCTCCGGCTGGTCCTTGTGGGTGCCCTGGTGGCCGCCCGCCTCGACGCCCTGTACGCAGACGGCGTCGGCGCCCGCCCACTGGGCGGTCTGCGCCTCCTCGGGCGTGGTCACGGTGACGACGGTCAGGGTGCCGACGCGCGCGAAGGAGTCCAGGACGTCGCGGGAGGGGCAGCCGAAGGTGAAGGAGACGACCGGCACGGGGTCGTCGAGCAGGATCGCGAGCTTGGCGTCGTACCCGTCGTCGAGTCCGCTGTCCGGGTCGCCGAGCTGGGTCTCGTACCAGGTGGCCTCGCCCGCGAGCTGGTTGCGGTACACCTCGACCGCCCCCGCGTCCGCGCCGTCGGGCTGCGGCATGAAGAGGTTGACGCCGAAGGGGCGTGCGGTGAGCCCCCTGACCTGCTTGATCTCCTGGTACATCCCGTCGGCGGTCTTGTACCCGGCGGCGAGGAACCCGAGCCCTCCTGCGTCGGACACGGCCGCGGCCAGCTGCGGGTTCGAGGCCCCGCCCGCCATGGGGGCCTGCACGATCGGACAGCGGCAGAGATCGGTCAGTGCGGAGGACATGACGGCATCGTGCCACGCTCCGAGCACCGCACCGAATCGCACACCCCACACCGGCATGCACCACCCCCTACGCCCCGCCCGACGACTGCGGCCCGTCCCGGGTCGCTCGCCCAGTTCCGCGGGGCGYWGKSSSWGGKGCATGCC
>NZ_JASKYR010001153.1:0-1631 GCF_041028215.1 Streptomyces flavofungini | reverse complement strand
CCGGCACCCCGCTCCGCGCCGAGGCGTACGCCGCCGCCACCACCCGCAGCGTCCGCAGCCCGCCCTCGCCGTCGGCGACGTCCATGCCGCCCTCCCCCGGCCCGTACAGGAAGGCGCGGAGCATCAGCTCGTCCAGGTCGGCCCCGAAGGGCAGCTCGGTGCCGCTGCCCCTGCGCTCGTCGAAGCCGTGCACCTTCTGGTCGAAGGCGTCCATCTCCAGCGTGGCCCGCTCGCCGACGACGGTGAGTTCCAGGCCGCCCCAGGAGTGGTGCGAGCGCGGGTGGGACCAGCTGCAGTCGATCGTGGCCACGGCCCCGTCGGCGTAGGTCACGCTGAGCAGTCCGGCCGTCTCGACGGCGACCTCGTCCGCGTGCATGAGGTTGTTGGTCTGCGCGTACACCTCCACGGGACGGACGTCGCCGAACAGGTCGTCCAGGAGGTCGGCGATGTGCACGGTGTGGTCCATCAGCGCCCCGCCGCCCGAGAGGCCGGGCTCGGCGAACCAGCGCCGCGTCCGGTTCGGCATCGCGCCGTTGTTCGCGCCGGTCACCGCGAGCACCCGGCCCGCGTCGCCCGAGGCCACGGCCGCCTTCACCGCCGCGTACGCGGGGCTGAAGCGGACCGGGTAGGCCACCGCGAGCCGCACCCCCGCGGTCCGGCAGGCCTCGACCATCGCCTCGCCGTCCGCCACCGAGGCGGCCAGCGGCTTCTCGCACAGCACGGCCACGCCGTGCACGGCGGCGCGCTCCACCAGCGGGCGGTGCCGGGCGTTCTCGGAGCAGACGATCACCGCGTCCGGGCCCCAGGCGAAGGCCTCCTCGTACGTCTCCACGTACGCGGCCCCCAGCTCATCGGCGAGGGCACGGCCCCGCACCTCACCGGGCGCCGCGAGCTCCCGTTCGGGATCGCTGCCGATGACCTCCACCCCCGGCATACGGGAGAGCAGCCGCAGGTAACCGGCCGCGTGGACGTGGGCGAACGACAGGACGGCGACCTTCATCGCGCTGCCTCCTCGAACTCGATGACGCGGCCGGTACGGCTGGACTCCACCGCCGCCTCGGCGATCCGCACCGCCTCGACGCCGTCGCGGGCGCTCACCCGCGGCTCGGGCCCCCCGGGCCGCCAGGAGGCGACGAAGTCACGCAGCTCGGCGAGGAAGGGGCTCTCGGTCATGGGGCTCGTCGGGATCGACTCGTTCGCCGCGCGCACGCCCTGCGCGGTGATCCGGAAGCCCGGCACGGCCAGGGAGTCGTGGTGGAGCAGTCCGTCTGCGCCCGCGACCCGGAACGTCGTACGGAACTGCTGGTCAGGCAGGCCCCAGAGCCCACTGACATGGCTGACGGCGCCCGAGGCGTGGGTCAGCACGGCGGTGGCGGTGACCACCTCGGCCGGGGTGCCGGTGGCGTGCTCGACGCCCCGGGTGCGGGCGTGCACGCGTACGACGTCACCGGCGAGCCAGCGGGCGATGTCGATGTCGTGGACCATCAGATCCATGATCACGCCGCCGGACTGGGCGGGGTCGCCGAACCACGGCGCCCACTGCGGCCGCGCCCCGCCGCGCGTGAAGCGCAGCACGGCGAGTTCGCCGAGGTCGCCCCTGGCCACGGCCGCGCGCAGCGCCGCGTAGGCGG
>NZ_JASKYR010001152.1:0-1890 GCF_041028215.1 Streptomyces flavofungini | reverse complement strand
GGACTGAGGAGTGGATGTGGGGGATTTGGCGGTCGGCGCACGATCCGGACACGAGGGGCCCGAGGAGCGGCCGAAGGGATCCGACGAGCCGGGCGTCGAAGGCGCCGCGGACGGTGCGACCCCCGGGGATGACACCGGAAGCGGCGGAAACGGCGGGGACGGCGGGGACGGCGGGAGCACGGACAGCGACCGGGCCGCGGGGCGGCCGAAGAAGCCGAGGTCCTTCTGGAAGGAACTCCCGCTCCTGGTCGGCATCGCCCTCGTCCTGGCCCTGGTCATCAAGACTTTCCTGGTCCAGGCGTTCTCGATTCCGTCGGACTCGATGCAGAACACCCTTCAGCAGGGCGACCGCGTCCTCGTCGACAAGCTGACGCCGTGGTTCGGCTCCGAGCCCGAGCGCGGCGAGGTCGTCGTCTTCAAGGACCCCGGCCACTGGCTGGACGGCGAACCGACACCCGATCCGAACGCGATTCAGCGGGTCCTCGGCTGGGTCGGTCTGATGCCGTCCGCCGACGAGAAGGACCTCATCAAGCGCGTCATCGGCGTCGCGGGCGACACCGTGGAGTGCAAGGGCACAGGCCCGGTCAAGGTCAACGGCAAGGCGCTCAACGAGCCCTATGTCTTCGCGGGCAACACCCCGTGCAGCGCCGATGACCAGGGCGGCCAGTTCAAGGTGACGGTACCGCCGGGCAAAATCTGGGTCATGGGTGATCACCGGCAGAACTCGCTGGACTCCCGCTACCACCAGAACCAGCCGGGCGGCGGCGCCGTCCCCGTGGACAATGTTGTGGGCCGCGCCATCGTCATCGCCTGGCCGCCCACCCGCTGGGCGACGCTGCCCAAGCCGGACACCTTCGACCAGCCGGGCATCAATGCCCTGTCGAGCGCCGCTCCCAGCGTCCTCGGCCTCGCGGGCGCGGTGCCGGTCGTGCTGTGGCGCAGGCGGCGCCTCACGGTGGCCGCCGGGCGGGCCGCGAGGGTTTCTGGCGGGAGTACCGCCGGGTAGGGTGCCGTCCCAGATCATCGATCTTCCGCCGTCCGTGGGTACGGACGGCGGGGTCGTCTCCGAAAGCGGGGGAGCACTGGGATGAGCGGGACAAGTCGTACGGCCGGGGGCCAGGGACGGGTCGGCAGCGTGCTGTCGGGCGTCGCCGTGGCCCTCGGCTGTGTGCTCTTCCTCGGCGGGTTCGTCTGGGGCGCGGTCCTGTACCAGCCGTACACGGTGCCCACCGGGTCCATGACGCCGACGATCGGCTCGGGCGACCGCGTGCTCGCCCAGCGCATCGACGGCGAGGAGGTGCGCCGCGGTGACGTCGTCGTCTTCAAGCAGTCGACCTGGGGCGACCTGCCGATGGTCAAGCGGGTCGTCGGCATAGGCGGCGACAGGATCGCCTGCTGCAAGGACGGCAAGCTGACCGTCAACGGCAAGGAAATTGCAGAACCGTATCTGCCCAAGGGTACGGGCGCCGCGGCCACGGGCATCCCGGCCACGACGGTCCCCGAGGGCCGCCTCTTCCTGCTCGGCGACGAGCGCAGCGGCTCCATGGACTCCAGCGTCCACCTGGGCGACGGGGAGAACGGCTCGGTGCCGCGCGGCGCGGTGCAGGCCCGGGTCGACGCGGTGGCGTGGCCCATGGATAAGTTCGGCATGCTTCAGCGGCCCGACGGTTTCGCGGACATGCCGGGCGGCCTCTCCGAGCCGGGGCCGCTGCGCCTGATGGTGGCCGCGATCGTGGTGGGCATGGTGCTCGTGCTCGGCGGGGCGGCGTACGGTCCGGTGGCCAAGCGGGTGGGACGCGGACGCGGCAGGACCCGTCCGGCGGAGGCGGCTCGTGCGGGCTGAGGAGGCTGGGGTGGCTGGGGAGCCGGTGCTGGCTGAGGAGCCTGGGG
>NZ_JASKYR010001151.1:0-1751 GCF_041028215.1 Streptomyces flavofungini | reverse complement strand
GTGGGCGCGGGCCACTGCGGCGCGGCGGTCGGAGCCGCGGGCTGGTAGGTGGGCGGCAATGGCGGCAGCCCGTTCTGCGGCGCGACCGGCGGCGTGGCCCAGGCAGCGGGAACGGAGTCCTGCACCCCGTCGTTGTCCTGGGGCTCCGCAAGGGGCTCCGCAAGGGGCTCGGCAACGGGCTCGGCCTCGGCAACGGGCCCGGCAACAGGCTCGGGCTGACCCTCGGCGGCGGAACGCTCCTCGATCTCCCGCTTCAGGGCACGCGCGGAGAACCGCATGGTGGCCCCGCTCTCAAGGTCACCACCCCCCACCAGACTGCCGGGGTCAGGAGCGGGAGCGGGATCAGGGGCGGGAGCGGGAGCAGGGACAGGCGACGGCTCCGTCTCGGCGACGGACGGAGTCTCCTCAGCGGCGGCATCGCCGCCCTCCGACTGCTCCGGCCCCTCCGCCCCTACCTCTACCTCTGCCGCTTCTTCCTGGTCCTCGGCCTGGTTCTCGGCTTGGTCCTCGGCCTGGTCCTTGGCCCCGGCCAGCGCGTCGACCTCGTTCTTCGGCACGACACCGGTCACGTGTACGGAGGCGGCGGGCCCGGCAAGGGCGGAGCCCCAGTCGGTGGCGCCACCGCCGGAGGCGACGGACGAGCCCTCCTCCTTGACGTCCTCCTCCTCGACGTCCCGCTCCTCGACATCCTGCTTCTCGACACCCTCGTCCTGGGTCGCAGGCTGGAACCCACTCCCCACGGGCAGCTTCGGCACCGAGCCGGAAGAGCCGGAAGAGCCGGAAGAGCCGGACGACTCCGTGTCGGCGCCGATCGGCGGCACCGGCCCGGTGGGCGGAGCCAACGGAGCGGGCGGCATGGCGAACGACGGCACGGGAGCCGGTGCCGGGGGCGCCACGGGAGGCGGCTCGGGAGCCGCCTCAGGCGCCTCAGGCGCCGCGGGAGCAGTCTCGGCCGCAGGCGGATCGAACGAGGGCGGATCGAAAGAAGGAGGAGTGGAGACGGGCGGAGCAGAGGCTGGTGGAGTAGAGACCGGCGGAGTGGAGACCGGCGGCGCCGAAGGCGACTCCCCGGCACTGCCGGAAGCGTTCTGCGTGTACCAGGCGGGCGGCGCGTAGTCGATGGTGAACTCGCCCGTCGTCTCGGCAGCGGACTCCGCGTCGGACTGATCATCGACGGGTGAGTCCCAGCCCCCGCGGATCTCGTCCCGATCGCTGTTCACAATGCCTCCTGATGTGGTCGAGCACCCTCGTGCCGTGGTGGGGGGCGACCGTTCGTGTCGTCCGATCCGCCTGGCTCTCCCCGTTGAGGACGCGCACGGCCCACTCGTGGGTTCTTGTGTCGCGCCTTGTCCCAGCCTAATCACCAAAACCACGGGCACGGCAGGGCCGTCGGCCCCACCGGTGCTGTCCATGGGGTCACGCCCCGCCCAGGGGCGTTCCACGTACCGAGGCAGTACCGGACGAAACCCCAACGACCCGGACAGCACTGCCTATTTGACCGGGGATCCGTGCGGGACCCGGCATCCCGGATGGGCGAACGGCAAGGGCGCGCCCCGCGCACCGGCCGGAGTCCCAGCGCTCGTACACACGAGACATGCGAGACATGCGAGATGGGCGAGCCGCGCGAGCTGTACGAGCCGTCCAGCGCCCACCGCGCGGCCAGGCCTCCGCCCGCGCTCCGCCTACCGCCGCGGGCCACATCCACCACGGCGGGGCACATCCACCACGGCGGGCCACACCCACCACGTACC
>NZ_JASKYR010001150.1:0-1834 GCF_041028215.1 Streptomyces flavofungini | reverse complement strand
CCTCCGTCTCCGCCCCCGCTTCTGCCCCCGACCTCGACGGCCTCGACCTCGATGCGGCGGTCGCGGTGGTCGGGATGAGCGGTCGGTTCCCCGGCGCGCCCGACCTGGACGCGTACTGGGCGAACCTCCGCGACGGCGTCTGTACCCTCACCGACTTCACCGAGGCCGAACTCCTCGCCGACGGCGCCGATCCGGCGGAGCTGCGCGGCGCCGAGCACGTACCGGCCAAGGGGTTCCTCGCCGACGCCGACCGCTTCGAGGCCGAGCTGTTCGGCTTCAACCGTACGGAGGCCGCCGCCCTCGACCCCCAGCACCGCCTCCTCCTGGAGACCGCCTGGGCCGCCATCGAGGACGCGGGCCACGACCCGCTGGCCGTGCCGGGCCGTACCGGTGTGTACGTCGGCGGCAGCCCCACCGAGCACATGCTGGCCGCGCACACGGACCGCCGCCTCGCCGCGTCCATCGGCGCGATGCAGATCCGCATCCTCACGGACCGCGAGTTCCTCGCCCCCTGGATCTCCTACCGCCTGGGCCTCCAGGGCCCGAGCCTGACGGTCCAGACGGCCTGCTCGACCTCCCTGACCGCCGTCCACCTCGCCGCGCAGGCGCTGCTCCTCGGCGAGTGCGACACCGCGCTCGCGGGCGGCGTCAGCGTCGACACCGTGCGCAGACAGGGGTACGTGCACTACGCGGGCGGCATCTTCTCGGCAGACGGCCGCTGCCGCCCCTTCGACGAGCGCGCGGGCGGCACGGTGCCCGGCAGCGGAGTCGGCGTGGTCGTCCTGCGCCGCCTCTCCGACGCCCTGGCCGACGGCGACCCGGTCCGCGCGGTCCTCCGTGGCAGCGCGCTGACCAACGACGGCGCCACGAAGGTCGGATTCACCGCCCCCGGCGTCGAACAGCAGACGGCGGCGATCGTCGAGGCCTGGTCGGCCGCGGGCCTCGCACCCTCGGCGGCCCAGTACGTGGAGACGCACGGCACGGCGACGGAGCTGGGCGACCGCATCGAACTGGCGGCGGCCACGGCGGCGTTCGCTCCGCCCGCCGACGACTCCCGTGGCGACACCGGCACCGGTATCGGCATCGGCTCGGTCAAGTCGAACATCGGCCACCTGGACGCGGCGGCGGGCGTGGCCTCGTGCATCAAGGCCGTGCTGATGCTGGAGCACGCGACGCTGGCCCCCACGGTCAACGTCTCGCGCCCGCACCCGGATCTCCGTATGGACGCCACCCCCTTCCACGTGGTGGACAGCGCGAGACCGTGGCCGCTCCCGGCCGACGGCGTGCGCCGCGCGGGAGTCAGCTCGCTGGGCATCGGCGGCACGAACGTCCACGTGGTCCTGGAGCAGGCACCGGAGATCACACGGCTGAATGCGCCCGCACCGACGCCCGATGTCCGCCTCCGCCACCTCCTGCCGCTCTCCGCGCACACGGAGACGGCGCTGCGGTCGGTCGCGGCCCGCCTCGCCACGGCCCTGCGCGCCCCGGGCGGCCCCTGCCTCGCGGACACGGCGTACACCCTGCGCACGGGCCGTACCCCCATGGACGTACGCGCCTACGTCCTGGCCGAGGACCCGGCGGAGGCGGCGGAGCGTCTGACGGCGCTGGCGGAGGGCGGCGCCCTGGACGACGGCGGCGAGGCCCCGGCCCCCGACCCGGACGGCCTGCGCGGTCTCGGGGAACTGTGGCTGAAGGGCGGCTCGGTGCCGTGGCCGGAGACACCGGCGGAGGGCAGGAGGGTGAGCCTGCCGACGTACCCGTTCGCGGGGGAGAGCTTCGGGTCACTGACCCTGGCGCGCGGGCCGGAGCCCGAGCTTCAGGAGGCGCTGCCGGG
>NZ_JASKYR010000115.1:0-14462 GCF_041028215.1 Streptomyces flavofungini | reverse complement strand
ACGGTGTGGACCCCAAGACCAGAAACCGGATCATGGCCGGTGTGCTCGTGCTGATGTTCGTCGTGGTGGCCGTGGCGKMMGCGGTCGGCGGCTAGCGCCTCCGCGGCTGCCCGCACCTCGCCGACGCTTACGGGCCTACCAGGCGAAGGACTCCGGCGAGGGCCCCGGGCCCGGGAAGATCTCGTCCAGCGAGTCGAGCAGTTCCCTCGGCAGGTCGAGCTCGACGGCGCGCAGGGCGGAGTCGAGCTGCCCGGCGGTGCGCGGGCCGACGATCGGGCCCGTCACGCCGGGGCGCGTGAGCAGCCAGGCGAGAGCGACCTCGCCGGGTTCGAGGCCGTGCTTGTCGAGCAGGTCCTCGTACGCCTGCACCTGGGCGCGGACCTCCGGCTTGGCCAGCTCGGCGGCGGCCCGCCCGCCCGCGCGCCGGGTGCCTTCGGCGCTCTGCTTCTTCAGCACACCGCCGAGGAGACCGCCGTGCAGCGGTGACCAGGGGATGACGCCGAGGCCGTACTCCTGGGAGGCGGGGATGACCTCTTCCTCGGCCCGGCGCTCGGCGAGGTTGTAGAGGCACTGCTCGCTGACGAGGCCGAAGCTGCCGCGCCGGGCGGCGGTCTCGTTGGCCTGGGCGATCTTGTAGCCGGGGAAGTTGCTGGATCCCGCGTAGAGGATCTTGCCCTGCTGGACCAGGACGTCGACGGCCTGCCAGATCTCCTCGAACGGTGTGTTCCGGTCGATGTGGTGGAACTGGTAGATGTCGATGTAGTCGGTCTGGAGGCGGCGGAGGCTCGCCTCGACGGCACGGCGGATGCTCAGCGCGGAGAGCCGGTCGTGGTTGGGCCAGACCTCTTCGCCCTGCGGGCCCATGTTCCCGTACACCTTCGTGGCGAGCACGACCTTGTCGCGCCGCTCGCCGCCCTGCGTGAACCAGGTGCCGATGATCTCTTCGGTGCGGCCCTTGCCGGAGTCCCGCCCGTACACATTGGCGGTGTCGAAGTAGTTGACGCCCGCGTCGAGCGCGGTGTCCATGAGCGAGTGGCTGTCGGGTTCGTTGGTGAGGGGACCGAAGTTCATGGTGCCGAGCGTGATCCGGCTGACCTTGAGCCCCGTGCGTCCCAGCTGCGTGTACTTCATGGGGCCCCAGCCAACGCGTTGGAGTGGGCTCCAGGCAAGGGGGAGGGCGGGGCGTGGATCAGTCGCGGGCGAAGCCCGAGGTGTCGATGGTGAGGCCGAGGGGGGTGTGGGTCAGGTCGATCTCCTCGCCGAAGTCCACCGTCGTCTCGACGCGGTAGTCGCCCTGCTTGGGCTGGGTGTAGACGTGGCACTTGCCCTGGTAGGGGTCGACGATGAGATAGACCTCCACCTCGGCGGTGGCGTAGCCGGTCTTCTTCGGGCCGTAGTCGTTCTCGCCGGTGCCCCTGGAGATCACTTCGGCGACGAACTCGACGTCCCTGCACAGGTAGCCGCCCTGCCTCGTGCGCTCGGCCCCTTCGGCGACCAGCGCCACGTCGCTGCAGAAGGCGTTGAGGGCCCCGGGGTAGTCGATGCGTACGTCGGACAGCAGGGTGCGCCGGTCGTACTTGGGCCTGAGCTGCCGCAGGACACCCCAGGTGAGGTCCCAGTGGTTGGACCGCTGCGGCGTCATGTGGACGGCTCCGCCGACGATGTCGGTCTTGTAGCCCTCAAGGAAGGGCTCCCGCTCAAGCGCCGCGAACATCGCGTCCAGGGCCCGCTCGTTGCCGGTGCCGGAAGTGTCGGTCCTGCCGTCCAGAACGCTCACGGTGCCGCTCCTGCCCGGCCACCCGGTCGGGTATGGCCGCGCGGTACAACGACAGGCACGGCGGCAAGGTCACGAGCCGCCCAGCCAGCCCGCCGCGTCGAGGCGGAACGCGTCCGGGGGGACGACCGTGCGGAGGGAGTTCTCCAGGGTGGCGAGGTCGGTCGGGCCCAGGGCTGCCGCCCACTCCGCCCGCAGTTCGTCGAAGACCGCCGCCGAGCGGCGCAGTGCGTCGACGCCGTGCGGGGTGAGGCGGATCAGTTTGCGGCGGGCGTCGGCCGGGTCGTCGGTGCGGTGGGCGTAGCCGAGGGCGATGAGGCGGTCGACGGTCTTGCCCGCCGCCTGCTTCGAGACGCCGAGACGGCGGCCGATCTCGCTGGCCGTGGCGCCCTGGACGCCGATCGCCTGCATGGCGAAGCCGTGGGCGGGGCGGGCGTCCGGGTGGCCCTGCCGGGCGAGTTCGGCGTGCAGACGGTCGATCAGGGTGCGGAAGCCCGCGAAGAGCAGCAGCGGCAGCTCGTATCCCGGTGCGTCCGTCGCCGTCGCCGTCGCCGCCTCGGGGGCTGCCCGCTTGCCCGAATCGACAACCTGGTTTACCTTCTCCGTACCGTCAACCATGTTGTCGATCGTAGGGGGTCCCGCCGTATGTTCACCGCGCACACCATCGCGTCCGCACCTTCCGAGTCCCGGCCCGCCATGGAGCGGGTGACCGAGGGGTTCGGGCGCCTGCCCGACGCCGTCGCCCGGCTCGCCGAGTCGCCGGAGCTGCTCAACGGCTTTCTGGAGATGAGCGCAGCCTTCGAGCGCACCACGCTGGAGCCCGTGGCCCGCGAGACCGTCATCATGACCGTCGCCGTCCGCAACGACTGCCACATCTGCGTGGCGATGCACACGGGCAAGCTGCGCAAGCTGGGGGCGGACGGTGAGGTCGTCGCCGCCCTTCGCGAGCAGCGGGCCGTGCCCGACGAACGCCTGGAGGCGGTACGGCAGTTCACCCTCGCCGTCCTCGCCACGGCGGGCGGCGTGGCCGAGCAGGACCTCGCGGCGTTCCTGGCCCAGGGCTACAGCGAGCGCAACGCGCTCGAAGTCGTCCTCGGTATCGGGACGTACACGATGTCGACCCTCGCGAACCGGCTGACGCGGGCGGCTTAGTCGGTTCTGGTCAGGGGCCTTACGCGGTGGTGGCGTGCGCCAGGAACTCCGTCCAGGCGGACGGGGCGACGCGGAAGGTGGGGCCTTCGGGGTTCTTGGAGTCGCGGATGTGGATGGTGGTGGTCGTGCGGGCGACCTCTATGCATTCGCCGCCCTGGTCGCCACTGTGGCTGGACTTCGTCCAGGTCAGGACGGCCTCGCCGCATTTGCCGCCGTGGCTGCTGCTGTAGCTGCTTTTGAACCAGTGCAATGCGCTACCGCTCATAGTTCGCGTGCCACCCGTCCGATCAAGTTGGCCGACTCTTCGGGGCTGAGGGCGTGCGCCCGCAGAATCCCGTAACGCCCGTACAAGTTACTCAGGTTGGGCTGCTGGTTCACGAAGTAGCCGCCTCCTGGGCCCTCGATGTAGGCGAGCTGGTCAAGCTCGGCTGTCTCCAGCAGGATCATCGGCCCGTTGAGACCGGCGTGCACCTCTTGCTGGTGCGGCATGATCTGGATTTCGACGTTGCGCCTGCGGCCGACATCGAGGAGGTGCTCCAACTGGTCCCTGAGTGTCGGGCGGCCGCCGAGAGGCCGGGTCAGCGTGTGCTCCTCCAGGACGAAACCGGCCAGCGGCGCGGGCTTGCGGCACAGTACGTGCTGTCGATCGAGTCGCGCCGCGACCCGCTCCTCGATCTCCTCGTCCTCCAAGCCTGGGGAGTGGCAGTTGAAAATCGCCCGCGCGTAATCCTCGGTCTGGAGCAATCCCGGGATCACGTGCGTGGCGTACATGTAAATGGCGACAGCTTCCGCCTCAAGCTCGGCGTAGTCCTCGAACCATGCCGGGAAGCGGTCGGTCCGCAGCATGCCGCCAGCTGCGACGAGTGCACCCTGTGCACCCAGTACCTCGTCCGCGATCTCGACGAACTTGCCCCTCGGTGCCCTCTCGCCGCGCTCGACCATCGCCACTTGCGACTTGGAGTACCCAACATGACCGCCGAGCTTCTCCTGATTCATTCCGGCCCGCTCGCGGAAGAAGCGCAGCAGTGAGCCGAACATCTCCAAGTTCCCCGAACAACGCTCACGTTGGTGCACGTCGGCCTCCCCATTGCGCACAGCCCCACACCGCTCCCGCGAGGCCCTGGTCACAGTATGTGACCGCCCGGAAGCATATGGCGCATGAACTGGGAAACCGCACCGCTCAGGGTGCACGACTGGATTCCGGCGTCGGGGCACGCGCTGCGCCACGCCGGTATCCACTTCGACGCCGTACGCGTCGACGGGCCGCCCGGCGAGCGGATCTTGTACGAGCTATCGCGGCTCACGGAGTTCCACGTGGGGCCCGTCATCCGCGAGGCGACCGGCGGGCGCTACTTCTACTTCCTGCTCCCGCCGGGCACGGCGAAGTCGTACGGCTGGCCACCCGGAGCGCGCCCCCTGGGCCGGACCTCCGCAGGCTTCGCCTACGTCGGCGTGCCCGCGCTCGACGGCTGGACCTGGCCGCTGGACTGGCGGTCCCTGCCCACGGCGGAAGCTCCGTTCGTCGAGGGGCAGTTGCTGCTCGATGTGACGAGAGGTGCGGTCCGGTGACGGCGCGGGGTCAGCTCGCCGCCACGGCCGTCGCGAGCGTCCTCGCGCGGGGCACGCCGAGGCCCCACCCCCGCGCCATCGCCTCCGCGAACGCCCCCGCCAGCTTGTGCTCGCCGCTCGCGTTGGGGTGCGTGCCGTCGTAGGTGTCGGTGTGGATGTCGTACGAGGACGGGGGCGGGSYYMRMMGGRSYKSKSRSGCGGCCGTGTCCAGGTCCGCGACCGCCCGCGCGAGAAGCCCGTTGAAGCGGGCCACCTCCGCCGCGAAGGGCGCGTCCGACTCGGCCCGGATGTTGGGGATCACCGGGAGCAGGACCATCCGGATGCCGGGGTTCGCCGAACGCGCCCCCGCGATGAACTCGCCTACGTTCGCGGCCGTCTGGTCCGCGTCCGTGTAGAAGCCCAGGTCGATCAGGCCCAGGGAGATCAGCAGGACGTCCGCGGGGTCGTCCGTGAGCGCGCCGGATATCAGCGGCGCCATATGCAGCCATCCCTCGCCCCAGCCCGCCAGGTGGTTGCGCGGGAAGGCCGGGTCGGCGTCGGCGTAGTCGGACGAGAGGGGCTCGCCCGCCGCCTTGTCGTACAGGGTGGTGCGCGGGCCCACCACGGCGAACTCGCCGTCGCCGAGGGTGGCGCGCAGCCGCTGCCACATCCGGTGGCGCCAGGTGTGTTCACCGGCGCTTCCGATGGTCATCGAGTCGCCGACGAACATGAACCTGAGCATCCGCTCATTCTGGCCGATCAGGGCCCGCACCTGCGATGTGAGGCTGCGCACGCCCGGCCGGGGCGCCCGGACGAGGACCCGCCACTGGGGCGCGGATGGCAGGCTTGGCCCATGCGCCCGCTCCGGTCCCTGCCTCCCGTCCTCGCCGCCGCCGTGCTGCCCGTCGCCCTGGCGGTGCCCGCCGCCGCCGACGGCGGCCACGACGGGTTCACCATCAAGGACCCGAGGATCGTCGAGTCCAGCGGCCTGGCCGCGTCCCGCGCCCACCCCGGGATCTACTGGACGCACAACGACCAGGACAAGGGCGCCTACCTGTACGCGGTCGACTCCAGGGCCGGCAGGACGGTGGCCACCGTCACGATGACCGGCGTGGGCGCGCCGCGCGATGTCGAGGCCATCTCGGTCGGCGGCGACGGCAACCTCTACGTCGGCGACATCGGCGACAACCTCGGCGGCAAGTGGTCCAACGTCTGGATCTACCGGCTGCCCGAGCCGAAGAAGCTGGCGGACCAGACGATCCGCGCCACGCAGTACGTCGTGAAGTACGCCGACGGACCGCGCGACGCGGAGGCGCTGATGGTGCACCCGAAGACCGGGCGGATCTACATCGCCGACAAGAAGGAGGAGGGCGGCCACCTCTACGAAGGCCCCGCCCGGATGTCCGCCTCCGGCACCAACGTCTTCAAGCGCATCGCCGCGACCGACCTGTGGGTGACGGACGGCGCCTTCTCGCCGGACGGTGAGCAGCTCGCCCTGCGCGGGTACTTCGGCGGGATCTCGTACGCATGGCAGGGCGCGGGCAAGGCGCCGGAGCGGGAGGGCCGGCTGAGTGTGCCGCTCCAGCGGCAGGGCGAGTCCGTCACGTACACGACGGACGGCACGACCCTGATGTACGGCACCGAGGGCGCGCAGAGCGCGGTCACGCCCGTGGAGGTCAAGGGGAAGGGCGGCTCCGGGGCGTCCGGCACGGACGGGGGCCCGGGTTCCGGCGGTGACGGCGGTTCCGGCACGGAGGGCGGGCTGAAGACGGGGGCCATCGTCTTCGGCGCCGTACTGCTGGCCTTCCTCGGCCTGAAGCGGCTCTCGCGGCGCGGTGCGAGGAAGTAGCGGACCTCAGGCCCCCCGCTGCTCGGCCGCGCGCCTGGCCACCAGTACGTCGAGGCCGTCGAGGAGCCGCTGGAGCCCGAACTCGAAGTGGTCGAAGTCCGGGCCGAACGCGTCGTCGGAGAGGCCCGCGAGCGACGGATATCTGCCGCTCAGCATGATTTTTTCCAGGGTCGGCTGCTGCGCCTCCCAGAAGGCCTGCTCGCTCAGGCCGCTCTTCTTGACCGCCTCCACCTCGTGCGCCTGGGTGCGGGCGACCCCGGTGACGTACCCCTCGACGGCGACGACGACGCCGATCCGTTCGGGGTCGGTGAGGCCCATCGGCGCGATCCGGGTGAGGACCCGGTCCAGGCCGCCGACCGCGCCGGGGCCGAGCACCGGGCGGGCCTGGTTGACGTGGAGCAGCCAGGGGTGGCGGCGGTAGAGGACGAGGGTCTCCCTGGCGTACTCCTCGACGCCCTCGCGCCAACCGCCTGACCAGGGCTCTTCCTCCTCCGGCGGGGTGTACACGCGGTCCAGCATCAGATCGAGCAGATCGGCCTTGCCGGGGACGTAGCGGTACAGGGACATCGTGCCGGTGCCGAGCTCCGTGGAGAGGCGGCGCATGGAGACCGCCGCGAGTCCCTCGGCGTCGGCCAGGCGCACCGCCTCGGTGATGATCCGGTCCAGGGTGAGCGCCGGTTTCGGCCCCCGCGTGGGGCGCTCGCCGCTGCCCCAGAGCAGTTCGAGGCTCCGGTTGATGTCGCTGCCGGTGCGCTGACCGTCGCCGTCGCCTGTGCTCGTCATGCCCTCACTTTAAACTCCGCCCCAAAACTGGGTACGCCGTACTCTCAAATCTGGGTACGGTGTACCCAGTAGGTGTGCGACCAGCGATCTGGAGGGCGGGCGATGAACGGCGACGGCTTCGCGGTACGGGCCGAGGGACTGCGGAAGAGGTACGGCGACAAGGACGCCCTCGACGGCTTCGACCTGCGGGTCGAGCAGGGCACGGTGCACGGGCTGCTCGGCCCCAACGGCGCGGGCAAGACCACCGCCGTACGGATTCTCTCCACGCTCGTACGGCTGGACGGCGGCCACGCCGAGGTCGCGGGCGCCGACGTGGCGCGTGAACCGGGGCTCGTCCGCGCCCGCATCGGCCTGACCGGCCAGTACGCGGCGGTCGACGAGATCCTCACCGGGCGGCAGAACCTGGAGATGTTCGGCCGCCTCTTCCACCTGGGCGCCCGCAGGGCCGCGCTGCGCGCCCAGGAACTCCTCGAACAGTTCCACCTGCTGGACGCGGCGGAGAAGGGCGCGGGTCAGTACAGCGGCGGCATGCGGCGCCGCCTGGACCTCGCCGCTTCGATGATCCTCGCCCCCGGCGTGCTCTTCCTGGACGAGCCCACCACCGGCCTCGACCCGCGCAGCCGCCAGGAGGTCTGGGAGACCGTCCGGGACCTGGTCGCCCGGGGCACGACCGTGCTGCTCACCACCCAGTATCTGGAGGAGGCCGACCGGCTCGCCTCCCGCGTCACCGTCATCGACCGGGGCCGGGCCATCGCCGACGACACCCCCGACGGCCTGAAGAACACCGTCGGCGGCAGCCACCTCGAAGTCGTCGTGCGCGAGGCCGCCGACCTGCCCTCGGCCGTCCGGGCCGTCCGGCGGGTCTGCGCGGGCGAACCGCTCGTCGTCGACGTGGAACGCCGTGTCCAGGCCGCCGTCAACGACCGGGTCCCCGCCCTCACCGACGTGGCGCGCACCCTTCAGGACGAGGGTGTCGCCGTCGAGGACATCGGGCTGCGCAGGCCGAGCCTCGACGACGTGTTCCTGCGGCTCACCGGCCAGCCGTCCGACCCCACCGGCGCGGCGGGCACCGCGGGCGCCGAGAAGAAAGAGGAGGTCGCGGCATGAGCGCCGCCCTCACCGTCGACCCGGCACAGGAGCGTGTCCACGGACGCCTCTTCTGGGCCTTCGCCGACAGCTGGAACGTCACCCGCCGCTACCTCACCCACTTCCTGCGCCAGCCCGTCACCATCGCCTGGCAACTGGGCTTCCCGATCATCTCCGTGCTCCTGTACGGCTTCGTCTTCGGCGAGGCGATGAAGGTGCCCGGCGGCGGGGACGACGGCGACTACAAGCAGTTCCTGATGCCCGGCATGTTCGTGATGACCATGGCCTTCGGCTTCATGAACACCGCCATGGCCGTGGTCACCGACGCCTCCAAGGGCGTCATCGACCGCTTCCGCTCCATGCCCATGGCCCCCTCGGCGGTCGCGTCCGGGCGCGGGGTCGCCGACCTCGTGGTGGCCTGCGCGGAGCTGACGATCCTCGCCGCGACCGCCCTGGCCATCGGCTGGCGCTCCAGCGCCGGGTTCGTCGACACCGCCCTCGCCTTCGCGCTGCTGCTGCTCCTGCGGTTCAGCCTGATCTGGGTGGGTGTCTACCTCGGCCTCGTCGTGCCGTCCCCGGAGGCGGCGGGCGGACTCTACGCGGTCGCCTTCCCGCTCACGATGATCTCCAGCGTCTTCGTGGCACCGTCACTGATGCCGGACTGGCTGGGGCCGGTCGCCGCCTGGAACCCCGTCTCGTCGACGGGCACGGCGACGCGCGAACTCTTCGGCAACCCGGGCGCGGGCGGCGACAGTTGGGTGGAGCAGCACGCCGTCCTCATGGCGGTCGGGTGGCCGCTGGTGATCTCGCTGGTCTTCCTGCCGCTGGCGGTACGGAGGTTCAAGCGGCTCAGCCGGTAGAGGCTTGCGCGGTACGGGAAAGGGGGCGCCGGCACTCATCAGTGCCGGCGCCCCCTTCACGTACGAGAGGTCAGAGCTTCTCGATGACGTAGTCGACGCACTTGGTGAGCGCCTCGATGTCCGCCGGGTCGATCGCCGGGAACATCGCGATGCGGAGCTGGTTGCGGCCCAGCTTGCGGTACGGCTCGGTGTCCACGATGCCGTTGGCGCGCAGCACCTTGGCGACCGCCGCCGCGTCCACCTCGTCCGCGAAGTCGATCGTGCCGATGACCTGCGAGCGCTTGGCCGGGTCCGTGACGAACGGCGTCGCGTACTTGGAGTCGTCCGCCCAGCCGTACAGCGTCCGCGAGGACGCCGCCGTGCGGCCGGTCGTGAACTCCAGGCCACCCTGGGAGTTCATCCACTCCAGCTGCTCGCCGAGCAGGAAGAGCGTGGCGAGCGCGGGGGTGTTGTACGTCTGGTTCTTGCGGGAGTTGTCGATCGCCGTCGGCAGCGAGAAGAACTCCGGCACGTGCCGGCCCGAGGCGTGGATGCGCTCGGCGCGCTCGATCGCCGCCGGGGAGAACACCGCGATCCACAGACCGCCGTCCGCGGCGAACGACTTCTGCGGGGCGAAGTAGTAGACGTCCGTCTCGGCGATGTCGACCGGCAGGCCGCCCGCGCCCGACGTGGCGTCCACCAGGACGAGCGCCCCGTCGTCGGCGCCCGCGACGCGCTTGACCGGCGCCGCGACACCCGTGGAGGTCTCGTTCTGGGTGAGGGCGTAGACATCGACGCCCGCCTCGGCGGCCGTCTCCGGGTGGGTGCCCGGCTCGCTGGTGATCACCGTCGGCTCGGCCAGCCACGGGGCCAGCTTCGCCGCCTTCGCGAACTTCGAGGAGAACTCGCCGAAGCTCAGGTGCTGGGACTTGTTGTCGATCAGACCGTGCGTCGCCACGTCCCAGAACGCGGTGGAGCCGCCGTTGCCGAGGACCACCTCGTATCCCTCGGGGAGGGAGAAGAGGTCCTTGACGCCGCCGATCACGCGGCCGACCAGGTTCTTCACCGGGGCCTGGCGGTGGGACGTACCGAGCAGGGAGGTTCCGGTGGCGGCGAGGGCGTCCAGCGCCTCGGTGCGCACCTTGGAGGGGCCCGAGCCGAAACGGCCGTCGGCGGGCTTCATGTCAGCGGGAATCTGGATCTCAGCCACGGGGTGAGCCTAGCGGCTCAGGGCACGGGGGTCCCCTGGTGTCCGCCGGGTGAGACATGTCCCCCGTGCCGTGTGGCCGCCTCGGGGCTCCGCCCCGGACCCCGCTCCTCAACCGCCGGAGGGGCTGATTACTAGTCGCCGGAGGGGATCAATTGCCGAGCCTCACCGGCAGCTCGTACAGGTCGTTCTGGGTCACCACCGGCTTGTTGCGGAGGTCCTCCCGCTTGACCGCCAGAGTCAGGCCGGGGAAGCGGGCGTACAGGGACGGCAGGGCCACACCCGCCTCCAGGCGGGAGAGGGCCGCGCCGGGGCAGACGTGCGGGCCGTGGCCGAAGGAGATGTGGCGGTTGGCCGAGGTGCGGGTGATGTCGAAGGCGGCGGCCGTCGGGCCGTGGGCCGCCTCGTCGCGGCCGATGGCGCCGTAGGAGACGATCAGGGCGTCCCCCTCGCGGATCACCTTGTCGCCGACCGGGACGTCCTCGGAGGCGAAGCGGATCAGGACGTGCGAGGTCGGGGTGGAGTGGCGCAGCGTCTCCTCCACCACCGCGTCCCAGCCGACCGTGCCCGCCTTGACCAGGGCGAGCTGGTCGGGGTGGGCGCTGAGGTTCACCACGGCGTTCACGATGAGGGAGATGGTCGTCTCGTGGCCCGCCGCGACCATGAGCTGGAGGGTGGAGACGATCTCCGCGTCGGTGAGGTGGTCGCCGTTCTCCGAGGCCTGGATCAGCGCGCTCGTCAGATCGTCGCCCGGCCGCTCGCGGCGGTCCGCGACGACCCTGCCCATCATCTCGGCGAGCTCGCCGAGCGTGGCCACGACCTCCTCCGGCGGCGTCTGGGTGGAGAAGAACTTGTCGAAGAGGACCTTCAGACGGGGGTGGTCGGCCTCGTCGATGCCCATCAGGTCGCTGATGACGTACATGGGCAGCGGGTAGGCGAACTCCGCCTTCAGGTCGACCACCTCGGCGGGGCCGGTGGGCAGGCGGTCGAGGAGCCCGTTCGTCAGCTCCGTGATGCGCTCGCGCAGCCGCTCCACGCGGCGCGGCGTCAGCGCCTGCGCGACGAGCGAGCGCATCCTGCGGTGCTCCTCGCCGTCCACGGTCAGCATCGAGCGGCCCGGGTTGGCGAGGCCGATCAGCGGCCAGTCGGCGGGAATCTCGCCGCGCCGCCAGGCGCCCCAGACGTTGATGTCCTTCACCAGGCGCTTGTCGGTGAGGAGCCGACGGGCCTCCGCGTGGTGCGTGACCGCCCACACCGGCACACCCCCCGGCAGCTCCGCCTCGGCGAGCGGGCCTGCCGCGAGGAGCCGGGCGCTCTCGCCGTCCAGGTCGGTGACGAACGGGTCCAGGGCGATGCGCGTCATCTGGGCTCTCCAAAGACTGAGGTCGGGGTCGGGGTGAAGGTCACCGGAAGTGCGGTCAGGCCGCGCAGCCAGGCGGACGGGCGGCGCGTCAGGTCCGCCGCGGGGACGGCCAGGTCGAGGTCGGGCAGCCGGTCGATGAGCACCTCGATGCCGGTCCGCGCGATGACCTCGGCGACCTCCTGGGCCGGGAACGGGCAGCGGTGCTCGCCGTGGCCGAAGGAGAAGTGGGCGCTGTTGCCGCCGGTCAGCGCGGAGCCGTCGGTGCGCACCTGCGGGTCGGCGTTGGCCGCGGCGAGGCCGAGGAGCAGCAGGTCGCCGGCGTTGACGCGGCGCCCGCCGAGCTGGGTGTCGCGCGCGGCCCAGCGTCCCGCGACGTTCTGGGTGGGGGTGTCCTCCCACAGGACCTCGTTCATCGCCTCGGCGACGCTGTGCCTGCCGCCGAAGAGCGAGGCGGCGAACCGGTCGTCGGTGAGCATCAGCCGCAGCGAGTTGCCGATCCAGTCGGCGGTGGGCTGGTGACCCGCGGCCAGCATCACCATCAGGTCCTCGGCGATCTCCTGGTCGGTGAAGCCGCTCGGGTCGGCCACCATGGACGAGGCGACGTCGGGGCCCGGCTCCCTGTGCTTGTCGGCGATCAGCCGCGCCATCGACACCCCCAGGTGCTGCGCGCCCGCGAGGGCGTTCTCCCCACCGTTGATCATCTCGTTCAACGCGGTGACCAGGGCGGGGCCCTCGTCGTCCGGGAAGCCGTAGATGTGGGCGAGCACCCGTACCGGGAGCAGCATCGCGTACTCGGCGATGATCTCCGTCGTGCCCCGGCCGCAGAAGCCGTCGATCAGCTCGTCCGCGAACTTCTCGGCCTGCGCCCTGAGTTCGAAGGGGTCGACCGACTCCAGGGCGTTCGCGATCATCGCGGCGCGTTCGGTGTGCCGCTCGCCTACCGTGTAGAGGATCGAGGGCTGCTTGTGGCCGATCATCGGCAGGAGCGGCCAGTCCGCGGGGACGTTCGGCCACTGGTTCCACAGCTCGGAGTCGCGGCTGAACAGGACGGGGTCGCCGGTGACCTGGTGCAGCTCGCGGTAGCCGAGCACCAGCCAGGCGGGTATCCCGCCGTCGAGGAGTACGGGGGCGACGGGTCCGTGGTCGCGCCGCATCTCCCGGTACAGGCGGGCGGGGTCGGTGGCGTACCGCGGGCCCCAGAGCGGCACGGGCCCGGCGGCGGCGCCGGTTGCGGGGCAGGTCACTTGGCGGTCTCCTGGGCGGCGTACAGCGTCTTGAGGTGTTCCACGAGGGTGATCAGTACGGTCTTGCTGGACTCCCGCGAGCGCGCGTCGCAGTCGACGAGCGGCACCCCTGGGTCCAGATCGAGCGCGTCGCGGAGCTGGTCGAGGGTGTGCGGCGAGCCACCGAAGTCGTTGCGGGCCACGATGAACGGCGTCCCGTGGTGCTCCAGGCGGTCGATCGCGTACCAGGAGTCCTCGATGCGCCGCGGGTCGACGAGGACGACCGCGCCGAGCGTCCCGGAGAACAGCCGGTCCCACAGGAACCAGAAGCGCTCCTGGCCCGGGGCGCCGAAGAGGTAGAGGACGTTGCGGGCGTCGAGGGTGATGCGGCCGAAGTCGAACGCGACCGTCGTGGACGTCTTGGCGCGCAGCCCGGCGAGGCCGCCCGTCTCGTCGATGCCCTGCCCCGCCTGCGTCATCGTCTCCTCGGTGTTGAGGGGACGGATCTCGCTCACGGACCGGACCAGGGTGGTCTTGCCGACACCGAAGCCGCCCACGACGACGATCTTCAGGCCGTTGTCGGCGGTCGCGGACAGCTCCGTGCGGGCCGTCCCCGTGGTGCCGGGGGCGCCGCTCGCGCCGCGCTCCTCGCTCAGTTCAGAGATTGCGGAGTCCAACGAGCACCTGCTCCAGGATGTCGGGGTCGGGAAGGCTGTGGCCGGCTGCCGCCCGCGGGTGGCGGGCGCTGATCCGGCCCGCGTCGAGCAGGTCGGAGAGCAGGATGCGGGTGATGCTCACGGGCAGGCCGAGCTCGGCGGCGATCTCCACGACCGCCGTGGGCAGCTCGCACATCCGCAGGATCGCGGAGTGCTCGGACTGCATGCCGGGTGTGGGGCCCGACTCGGCGACGACGAGGGTCACCAGGTCGAAGGGGGTGTCGGGCGCCGACCGGCTGCGGCCCTGGGTGAGGGTGTAGAGCCGGTCGGGGGAGTCGTCGCGGCCGGGGCGGCTCATGAGGCGGGCGTGGCGCGGGGGCCGTCGTCCGCGCGGGGCTCGGCGCGCAGGTGCTCGCCGAGCTGCTCGACCAGCTCACTCATCTGGTGCCCGACGAGCCCGGCGTCGGCGTCCTCGGCGGCGATCACCGCGAGGTGCGCGCCCTCGCCCGCCTCGACGATGAAGAGGATGCCGCCGTAGAACTCGGTCATCGCCGACCGTACGCCGCCGCTGCCGTCCCCGAACTCGGCGGACGCGCCGTGCGAGAGGGACTGGATGCCGGCGGCTATCGCGGCGAGCTGGTCGGCCTGGTCGACGGAGAGCTCGGGGGTGCGGCACAGCTTCAGTCCGTCCCTGGACAGGACGAGTGCGTGCCGGGCGCCGGGGGTGCGCTCCAGGAGGCCTACGAGGAGCCAGGTGAGCTTGGCGTCGGTGGTGGTGCCGGTGGTCATCGCGGGGTGTCGCCTTCCGGGTGCGGGGAGGATGCGGGGCCTTCCGGGTCACTGGGCGGTGGTGTGACGCGGACGGCCTGGCGGAAGCTGCTGAATCGGGCCGCGGTACCGGCGGCGTCGGCCGTGCGCGGCCGTGGGTTCTCCCCGGTGTCACCGTTCCCCCGGGCCCGCTCGGCGGCGGCGAGGGTACGGC
>NZ_JASKYR010001149.1:0-1408 GCF_041028215.1 Streptomyces flavofungini | reverse complement strand
CCACCCGCCCTGTCCCGAGATCTCGACGCGGTCGCCGACGCGTACGGCCTGGCTGTAGTGCAAGTCGGCGAGCAGCGTGTCGCCGTATCCGGGCGTGACGAAGAACTGTGCCTCACTCATGGCGCTCCCTGCGCTAGGACTTCATGCTTGAAGTGAACCGTACGCCATTTCACTTCACGTGTGAAGTCATCAAGGGGGCGTCGAGGTTCGATAGGGTGGCCGCATGGCCAAATCCGCCGACTCGAACCCAGGTCAGGACGTCTCCGAGGACGCGCTGTGGCTTGACGCGGACGAAAAAGAGGCGTGGACCGGCCTCATCTCGCTCGTCCTGCTGCTGCCCGGCAAGCTGGAGGCGCCGCTGCAGCAGCGGTCCGGGCTCTCGCTCTTCGAGTACATGACACTCAGTCATATCTCGGAGGCGCCGGAGCGGCGGCTGCGGATGAGTGAGCTGGCCTACCTCGCGAGCGGCTCCCTCTCGCGCCTGTCGAACGTGGTGAAGAGGTTCGAGCAGCGCGGCTGGGTCGAGCGCTCGCCCGACCCCGAGGACGGCCGGTACACCCTCGCCGCCCTCACCGACGCGGGCTATGACGTGGTCGTCGAGGCCGCGCCCACCCATGTCCGGGCGGTGCGCGACCTCGTGCTGACCCCGCTCACCGCGAGCGACCGGAAGGCGCTGGCCCGTATCGCGGCGAAGCTGCGGGTGCGGCCGGGCGACCTGCCCTGAGGCTGCCCCGCGGCCGCTCAGCCCAGTGCGAGCACGTCCGCGATACCGGCCGCGGTGAACGCGGCCCGCAGGTCCCCGGCCCCCTCGGTGAAGTGGGCCCAGCTGTCGAAGTGCACAGGCACCACCCGGCGGGCGCCGAGGATGCGTGCCGCCTCGGCCGCTCCCGCGCTGTCCAGGACGATCGGCTCGCCGCCGAAGAGCTGCGGGAAGCGCGGGGCGCCCGCGAAGAGGATCGCCGTGTCGACGGGGGCGAACCTCGCGGCGATCTCCCGCACGGCGTCGAGCGAGGCGTTGTCGCCGCTCACATAGACGGTGGGCAGGCCCTCGCCGGTCAGTACGAAGCCGACCACCTGGCCCGCGATCGGCTCGACCTGTTCGCGCGGCCAGGGGCCGTGGATGGCGGGCACACCGGTGACGGTGACCGTGCCGCCCTCTGGGCGGTCCAGGGTGACCGTCTCCCAGTCGGCCAGGCCCTGCGCCTTCGCGCCCAGGCGGTCGCTGCCGCTGGGGGTGGTCAGGATCAGCGGGACGTCGGCCAGCATGGCCCGGCCCGCGGCGTCGAGGTTGTCGTCGTGCTCGTCGTGGGAGAGCAGGACCACGTCCACGGGGCCGAGTTCGGCCGGTGTGACGGGACACGGCGTGGTCTTGGTCAGCGCGGGAGCGCCGGGGGGTGCGGGGTAGGAG
>NZ_JASKYR010001148.1:0-1774 GCF_041028215.1 Streptomyces flavofungini | reverse complement strand
CCGCCTGACCGGCGGCGGTAAACCCCGGAGCGAASAAGGGCCGACSCCATGCACGCCGACCACCCCGCCACCGCGGCAAGCCGCACCGCCCGCGCGAGCGGCACGCCGCTGCCCGTACCCGTCGACGCCGCACTGCGCGCGGCCGGCTGGCGGCCCGGACGCTGGGACATCAAGCAGGCCGAGATCTGGGCCGACGCCCTGCGCCGCCACACCTCGCCCGCCGGGCACCGGCACGCCGTCTTCCCCGCGGCCGTCGAGGCCTGGGCCGAGTTCGGCGGGCTCCACATCACCCCCCAGGGCACCGGCAGGGAGATAGCGCCCGCCACCGTCCACCTCGATCCCCTGTACGGACTCCACCTCGCCCGCACCCTCGGCGACCTCGGCCGCGCCCTCGACACCGAGCTGAGTCCCATCGGCGAGGAGACCGAGACCCAGGCGCTCCTCGCCATCGACACCCAGGGCCGCGTCTACAGCCTCGACCACAGCGGCGACTGGTTCCTCGGCGCCCACATCGACCACGCCCTGACGACCCTCTTCACCGGCGCGCGGCCGACCCGCCTGACCGCGGGCTGACCCGGACGGAAGGCCCTAGCCGACGGCGGGAACCGCCGCCGGGAGCACGGCCGACACCCGGAAGCCGCCGCCGTCGGTCGGGCCCGACACGAACACGCCGCCGAGGCCCGTGACGCGCTCCTCCATGCCCACCAGGCCGTTGCCGCCGCTGGGCAGCCGCGCGTCCGCCGTGGCGTCCGCCTCCGGCGGCGGTTCGTTCTCCACCTGCATCGCGATCTCGGCGCCCCGGTGCGCGAGCCGTACGTACGTCTTGGCGCCCGCGGCGTGCTTGTGGACATTGGTCAAAGCTTCCTGCACCACGCGGTACGCGGTCTGCTCCACGTCGGCGGCATAGTCCCGCGACTCGCCCTCTACCGACAGCTCCACCGCCATCCCCGCCGCGCGCGACTGCCCCACCAGCTCGTCCAGCTCCGCGAGGGAGGGGCCGTCCTCGTCCACTGCCCGGGAGGCGGCCACCGCCGCCGCGTGCCCGACCGCCGCGAGCGGCACCGGCTCCGCGGGCTTCGCGGCCCGCGCGTTCTTCGTGCCGCCGTCCCCCGCGCGCAGCACCCCGAGCATCTCCCGCAGCTCCGTCAGCGCCTGTCGGCCCATGTCGCCGACCAGGGCCGCGTTCCGCACGGCCTTCTCCGGGTCCTTGCGCGCCACCGCCTGCAACGCCGCCGCATGCACCACCATCAGGCTCACCCGGTGGGCCACCACGTCGTGCATCTCGCGGGCGATGCGGGTCCGCTCCTCGCTCCGGGCCCACTCCGCGCGCTCCTCCGCGCGCTCGGCCAGGAGCTGGAGCTCCCGCTCCAGGTCGTCCGCGCGCTCCCGCAGCGACTCCATCAGCCGCCTCCGCGCCCCTACGTACAGGCCGAGGAGCACCGGCGGCGCCGTCACCCCTATCGACCCCGCCACCGCGAAGAAAGGCACGAACTCGCTGCCGATCGGCGGATGGTCCGCACCGCCGAGGTCCTGGCTGGCGCGCACCAGGGCCACGATGAGCGTGCCCGCCATCGACATGCCCGCGAGGGCGCCGGTGATGCGGCGCGGCAGCTCCGAGGCGGCCAGGGTGTACAGGCCCACGATCGTCAGGACCACGCCCATCTGCGCGGGCGTGATCGCGATCGATATCAGCACCACCGCCACCGGCCAGCGGCGCCGGATGAGCAGCGCGGCGCCCGCGAGCACCCCGAAGCCGACCCCCACCGGGGCGGGC
>NZ_JASKYR010001147.1:0-1992 GCF_041028215.1 Streptomyces flavofungini | reverse complement strand
CTCGGGGGGCAGCGGCATACCGGCGGGCTGCTGCGGCGGCGCGCCCCAGGCCTCGCCCTGGCCGGGCTGCGGCGGGCCCGCCGTCCCGGGCCCCCAGGGGCCGCCCCACGGGGTGCCGCCCGCCGGGGTGGTGTGCCGGCCCGCCGTGCCGGGCAGCAGCGGCTCGCTGCCGTCCGCGGGCAGCACGACGCCCTCGTGGGCTTGCCGGGCCGCGGGCTGCCGCGGATCGGAGGAAGCAGCGCCCTGACCGCTCTGCTGCGTCACCGGGACTCCTGTGTATGGGGGACCTACGGAACCGTCGGCTCACGCTACCGGGTCGCCGCAGCCCTCTGCCACGCAGCTCAGAACGCCGCCCTCGGCAGGGCGGCGGCAGTAACAAAACCTGCCGCTCAGGCGCTGTTCAACGGTGCACGCGCGCGTGGCTCACGCCGCCAGCACGTCGACCCGGGACCCGAACTCCCTGACCACGGGCTCGTCGCGGTACGGCTCAAGGCGCTGCTGGAAGTCCTCCAGGTACTCGGCGCCGCGGTTCGACCGCAGGGTGCCGAGGAGTTCGACGGCCTTCAGGCCCGTGTGGCAGGCCTGTTCGACCTCGCGGCGCTGCGCCTGGGCCGTGGCGAGCAGGACCAGGCCGATCGCGCGGCGCCTCGCCCGTGTCTCGGGGTGCCCGTCCAGGGACTCCTGCGCACTGCGCGCCGCCGCGTCGGCCTGGCCGAGATCACGGTGACAATGCGCCAATTCATCGGCCAGATACGCGTGGTCGAAGTGGCTGATCCAGGCCGGGTCGTCACCGGAGTCCGCCTCGCCCGCCGCCCGGTCCATCGCCTCCACGGCACGCCCCGCCACCGCCTGCGTCGCCCGTCCGTCCCCGAGCAGGGCGTGGCCGCGCGCCTCGGCGGCGTAGAACATCGCCTCCGTGCGGGGTGTGACCCGGCCCCGCGTGCCCTCCTGCGCGGCCCGCGCCAGCTGCGCGATCTCGCGCGGATTGCCGAGCTGGGCGGCGAGGTGGCTCATCGACGCCGCGAGGACGTAGCCGCCGTAGCCCCGGTCCCCGGCCGCCTGAGCGAGGCGCAGGGCCTGGATGTAGTAGCGCTGGGCGAGGCCGGGCTGGCCCGTGTCGACGGCCATGTAGCCCGCGAGTTCCGTCAACCGCGCGACGGCGGCGAACAGTTCACGCCCGACCGCCTCACGGTAGGAGCCCGCGAGGAGCCCGGATACCACGGAGTTGAGGTAGTGCACGACGACCGGCCGCACATGCCCGCTGCCGAACTGGTGGTCCAGCTTGGTCAGCGCCTCCGTCATCGCCTGCACCGCCGCCACGTCCGGCATCCCCACCCGCGGCCCCGCGCTCCGCCCGACCTGGGAGTCCGCCGAGGAGATCAGCCAGTCGCGGCTCGGCTCCACGAGCGCGGACGCCGCCACGGTCGAGCCGGAGAGGAAGTCCCTGCGGCCCACGTCACTGCGCCACAGCTCGCAGACCTGCTCGATGGCGCCGAGCACGGTCGGCGAGAACTGGAGGCCGACACCGGAGGCGAGGTTCTTGCCGTTCGCCATGCCGATCTCGTCGATGGTGACGGTACGGCCCAGCTTGCGGCCGAGCGCCTCCGCGATGATGCCGGGCGCCCGCCCGCGCGGCTGCTGCCCGCGCAGCCAGCGGGCCACCGATGTCTTGTCGTAGCGCAGATCGAGACCGTGCTCCGCGCCGCACATGTTGACCCGGCGGGCGAGGCCGGCGTTGGAGCAGCCCGCCTCCTGGATGAGCGCCTGCAGCCTTTCGTTGGGCTGACGCGCGACGAGTGGCCTGGCGGCCATGGCGTACCCCCTGATGTGCACCGTGGACCAGCGGAAAGGAACGGCCGCGACGGCCGACCCACGTGATCAATGCCCTGGGGACAAGTCGAAGATGCGCCACGAAAGAGGCATAAGAAGCCATACGAACCGTAAGTATGGATCTGCTGCTCTCCGGGCTTGCTCCGAGGCCTTCTCCGACCG
>NZ_JASKYR010001146.1:0-2254 GCF_041028215.1 Streptomyces flavofungini | reverse complement strand
ACCGGGTACTGCGTGGTGAACCAGCCGACCGTGCGGGAGACGTCCGTGGGCGTGAAGAGCGTCTCCCTGCCGTGGCCCTCCAGGTGGACGAGCAGGCCCGTGCCCGTGCCCCGGTTCCGTACGGCGGCCGAGGCGAGCGCCGAGAGGAGGACCGGTCCGAGCACCCGCCAGGACACGCCGTCGACCGCGAGGTGGTGCAGGGTCAGGAGGAGCCGTCCCGTGCGGCCGGGCCCGGCGTCGAGCCAGACCGCGCGCAGCATCTCGCCGTCCTCGGGCGCGAGCCGCGTCCTGGCCGCGAGGCGCCGTGCCTCCGCGAGGGCGTCGCCGTCGGCCGGGACCTCGGCGCGGACGAGCGGGGACCCGGCGGGGACCGCCGCCGCCACCTCGGCCCGGAGGTCCCGCGCCAGCAGCCGCGTCCGCAGGGCGCCGTGCCGCTCGGTGAGGCCGCGCACGGCCACCTCGACGCGCTCCGGGGCCGTGCCGGGCGGCACGGGGAAGACCATGGACTGCGTGAACGCCCAGGTGTCGCCGCCCTGTCCGAGCCACCACCGCATCACCGGGGTGAGGGGGAAGCGGCCCACTCCGGGGTCGGACGCGTCCGGGCCGTCCGCCGCCGGCGTACCGGCGTGGGCGGCCAGTTGGGCCGGGGTGCGCAGGGTGAAGACGTCGCGCGGGGCGAGGGCGRRKSYCGSCGCCGACGCCTGTCCGGTCAGCTGGATGGCCATGATGCTGTCGCCGCCGAGCCGGAAGAAGTCGTCGTCGGCGCCGACCTCCGCCACGCCGAGCACCTGCGCGAACAGGCCGCACAGCTCCTTCTCGCGGGCCGAGGCCGGTGCCCGCGAGGCCGTGGCGGCCCGGGGCGCGGGCAGCGCCGCGCGGTCGAGCTTGCCGCTGCGGGTGAGCGGGATCTCCGGCAGCTCCACGACGTCCGACGGCACCATGTGGGCGGGCAGCCGGGTCGCCGCGTACGCGAGGAGTCCGTTCGGGTCGATGGTCCGGCCCGGGGCGGCGACGGCGTAGCCGGTGAGCTGCGGGCGGCCCGCCCCGTCGGCGCGTACGACGGCCACCGCGCGGGCCACCGAGTGGTGCCCGGAGAGCACGGCGGCGATCTCGCCCGGTTCGATGCGCAGGCCGCGCAGCTTGACCTGCTCGTCGGTGCGGCCGAGGTAGTGCAGGGTGCCGTCGTCGTCGCGGCAGGCCAGGTCGCCCGTGCGGTACATGCGGGAGCCCGGGGCGCCGAAGGGGTCGGCGACGAAGCGTTCGGCGGTGGCGGCGGGACGGTTCAGATAGCCGCGGGCCAGGCCCGGCCCCGCCAGATACAGCTCGCCCGCGACACCGGTCGGCACGGGCCGCAGCCGCTCGTCCAGGACGTGTACGGCGGTGCCCGCGACCGGGGTGCCGATGGGCGGGGCGGTGCCGTCGCCGCCGAGCGGGCCCGAGAGGGTGGCGGCGACGGTGGCCTCGGTGGGGCCGTAGGCGTTGTGGAAGCGGCGGCCCTTAACGGCCCAGCGCCTGACCAGGCCGGGCGGGCAGGCCTCGGCGCCGACCGCGAGCGCGCGCAGCGCCGGGTAGGGGCCGTCGGGCACGGTGGCGAGGACCGAGGGCGGCACCATCGCGCAGGAGATCCGCCGCTCGGTGAGGACCCGGCCGAGCTTGTCCCCCGCGAGGGGCCCCGGCGGCGGCACGACGAGGGTGCCGCCGGGCCGGAAGGCCATGCACAGTTCGGCCACCGAGATGTCGAAGGCCGGTGAGCCGAGCTGGAGGACCCGTGTGTCCGCGTCGAGCGCGAAGCGTTCCGCCAGGCTGTGGGCGAGCGCGGCGACCCCGGCGTGGGTGACGACGACGCCCTTGGGGGTGCCGGTCGAGCCGGAGGTGTGGATGACGTAGGCGGGCCTGTCCGGTGCCCGGGGGACGTCCTCGCGCAGGGGCTCGCCCTCGTAGGAGGTCACGTCGAGGACCAGGCGCGGCACGTCCGTCGCGGGCAGCACCCCGGCCGCCGCCGTACGCGCGTCGGTGACCAGGAGCACGGGCGCCGCGTCGTCGAGCGCCCCGCGCAGCCGCTCGGCCGGGTAGTCGGGGTCGAGGGGCAGATGGGCGGCGCCCGCCCGCTGCACGGCGAGCGCGGCCACCGCGAACTCCGCGCCACGGCCGAGGGCGAGGGCGACGGTCCGCTCCGGGCCCGCGCCGCGCCGGGCGAGCAGCCCCGCGAGGCGTCCGACGCGCTCGTGCAGCGCCGCGTACGTGAGGTGCAGGT
>NZ_JASKYR010001145.1:0-1568 GCF_041028215.1 Streptomyces flavofungini | reverse complement strand
CCTCCGCGATGCGGCTGGGGCGGGTGGCGCCGGGGATGACGGCGGCGGCCACCGGGTGGGCCAGGGAGAACTGGAGGGCGGCGGCCTTGATGGCGATCCCGTGCTGGTCGGTGAGAGCCTTGACGCGCTTGACCTTCTCGATGATCTCCGGCGGGGCCTGCTGGTACTCGAAGTTGGTGCCGCCGGCCAGGATGCCGGAGCTGTAGGGGCCGCCGACGACCATGTCGACGTTCTGCTCCTGGGCCATCGGCAGCAGGCGCTGCAAAGCGTGCTCGTGGTCGAGGAGTGTGTAACGGCCGGCGAGGAGGAAGCCGTCGGGCCGGGGCTCGTCCAGGGCGAGGGTCATCTCGATGGGTTCGGTCTTGTTGACGCCGAGGCCCCAGGCCTTGATGACGCCCTCGTCGCGCAGGCGGGACAGGACGCGGAAGGCGCCGGTGCGGGCCTCCTCGAACTTGCTGACCCAGGCGTCGCCGTGGAAGTCCTGCGCGATGTCGTGGACCCAGACGATGTCGAGGCGGTCGACGCCCAGGCGGCGCAGGCTGCCCTCGACGGAGCGCTCAGTGGCGTCCGCGGTCCACTCGTGCAGGACCTTGTTGGGGTTGCCGTGCTCGAACAGGCCGCCCTTCTCGCCGAAGTCGGGGACGTCGGTCTCGATCTCGTCGAGGATGACCCGGCCGACCTTGCTGGACAGCACGTAGGAGTCGCGGGGCTTGGCCGCCAGGACCTCGCCCAGACGCTCCTCGGCGAGGCCCGCGCCGTAGAAGGGGGCGGTGTCGTAGTAGCGGATGCCCTGGTCCCAGGCGGCTTCGACGGTGGCGCGGGCGTCCTCGTCGGGTATGGCGCGGAACATGTTTCCGAGGGGGGCGGTGCCGAAGCCGAGACGGCCGGGAAGGATGTTCTTCAGAGACATGGATGGTGCCTTTTCGATCGGTGCCTCGGTGTGGGGAGGCGTGGGGGACCTTGGCGGTACAAGCCCACCGCATATGATTGCGGTAGCGCTTTACAAGCTAGGACAATAATTGCAGACGCGGGGTAATGCAAGTTCTCCAGCGTCGACCAGCTCGTACCTCGAACGCCCGGCCGTCGATTGGTCCGCTTTGCTTGCGGACGCTGAATACAGGACTGAGCAGGTAATTTCAGTCAAGCCTTACCCTGGAGTTCAGTCTCATCCGGAAGGAGACCCGGACCCATGACCGCGATGGATCCCGCGTTGACCGCTCTCGCCAACGGATGGGCAGCCCTCTCCCTGCTGCACGGCAGGATCGAGGCACACATCGAGCGTGCCCTGCAAGCCGGGCACGATCTGAGCGTGCGGGAGTACTCGCTGCTCGACGTGCTCAGCCGCCAGCACGACGGCGACGGCGGGCATCTGCAGATGAAGCAGGTCGCCGACGCGGTCGTCCTCAGCCAGAGCGCCACCACCCGCCTGGTCGCCCGCCTGGAGGACCGTGGCCTGCTCTCCCGCTACCTGTGCCCGACCGACCGCCGCGGCATCTACACCGACGTCACCGAAGCAGGCCTGAAGCTTCTGGACGAAGCCCGGCCCACCAACGACACCGCCCTCAGAC
>NZ_JASKYR010001144.1:0-1689 GCF_041028215.1 Streptomyces flavofungini | reverse complement strand
GGCTACTGCTGCGGCGGAGGCGGCTGCTGGAACGGCGCCCCCGGCTGCACGGGCGGCGGCACCTGCCCCTGCGGCGGCTGCTGCTGCGGAGCCTGAGGCTGAGCATGCGGCGGCTGCCCGTACGGCTGCGACTGCGGCTGCGGCTGCGGCTGCTGCGGAACCTGCGGCGCCTGCTGCCACCCCTGCTGCTGCGGATACGGCGGCTGCTGCTGCGGAGCCCCGGGCTGCGGCTGCGGCTGCTGCTGCGGCTGCTGAGCCTGCGGCGGCTGCCCATACGGCTGCGGCGCAGCATACGGCTGCCCCTGCCCAGGCATCGGCGGAGCCACCCGCGGCGGCGGATTCCCGTCCGACGTCCAGAGCCCCTGCTGCTGCTGAGCCCGCACGAAGTCCTCGGCCACCATCGCCGAGAGATTGAAGTACGCCTCCCGCACCTTCGGCCGCATCATGTCGAGATCGACCTCCGCACCGGCCGCGAGATGCTCGTCGAAGGGAACGACGACAACCCCCCGGCACCGCGTCTCGAAGTGCGACACGATGTCGTCCACCTTGATCATCTTCCCGGTCTCCCGCACCCCGGAGATGACGGTGATGGACCGTGAGACAAGGTCCGCGTACCCATGGGCGGACAGCCAGTCCAGCGTCGTCGACGCACTGCTGGCCCCGTCCACCGAAGGCGTGGAGATGATGATGAGCTGATCGGCGAGGTCGAGCACCCCGCGCATGGCGCTGTAGAGCAGCCCCGTACCCGAGTCGGTCAGGATGATCGGATACTGCTTCCCCAGCACATCGATGGCACGCCGGTAGTCCTCGTCGTTGAACGTGGTCGACACGGCGGGATCGACGTCATTGGCGATGATCTCCAGCCCGGACGCGGCCTGCGACGTGAACCGCCGGATGTCCATGTACGAGTTGAGGTACGGGATCGCCTGCACGAGGTCACGAATGGTGGCCCCGGTCTCCCGCCGCACGCGCCGCCCGAGCGTACCCGCGTCGGGGTTGGCGTCGATCGCGAGGATCTTGTCCTGCCGCTCGGTGGCGAGCGTCGAACCCAGCGCGGTGGTCGTCGTCGTCTTGCCGACGCCGCCCTTGAGGCTGATGACGGCGATCCGGTAGCAGGAGAGCACCGGCGTGCGGATCAGCTCCAGCTTGCGCTGCCGCTCGGCCTCCTCCTTCTTGCCGCCGAGCTTGAAGCGCCCGCCCCCGACGGGACGGCTGCTCTTGGCCTTCGGCTTGGAGTTGCGCAGCAGCCGGTCGGAGGAGAGCTCGACGGCGGCGGTGTACCCCAGCGGAGCGCCGGGGTTGGTCCGCTCCCGCTGATCATGCTGCACGGCCTGCGGCCAGGCGGCCCCGGTACGGGGGTCGACGGGGCCCTGGGGGGCCTGCGGGTGCGGTTGCGGATGCGGCTGGGGCTGCCCTTGAACGGGCGGCTGCCCCTGCACCGGCGGCTGAGCCTGGGCCGGGAGCTGCGGCTGCGGCTGGCTCTGCCCCTGGCCCTGATACTGCCCCTGACCCTGCGGAGCCTGCGGCTGCACGGGCTGCGGCGGCCCCTGCGGAAACCCGTACCCACCAGCCTGTACGGGTGCGTCGACCCCCGGAGGCTGCGGGAACCCGTACCCGGCCTGCGGCGGAGGAGCGGGCGCGGCGGCCCCCTGCTGCGGGAACCCATAGCCCGTCTGCGGCGTGTGCCAT
>NZ_JASKYR010001143.1:0-2218 GCF_041028215.1 Streptomyces flavofungini | reverse complement strand
GGCAGGGCCGGGATGTGGGGCGGGGCGGAAGCGTCGCGCGGTGGTTTGGAGGGGCTTCAGCCCTGGGTCAGGAGCGTTGGTAGTTCTGCTGTCTTGTCGTTGTCCGCTGGGCGCAGGCCCGACCGGGGGCGGTTCCGCCAGGTCATCGTGACCATGTCGTCCTCGCTCACCCGTACCTTCGAGGCCGCGTAGCGCGCCCCCGGCCGCGTCTTCGTGCGCAGCGCCTCCGCGATCGTGTCCGCCGCCTCCGCCGAGGTCGCCCGTACGCACAGCTTCTCCGAAGAGGCGCGGCCCCCCTTCGCCAGCCGCCCGCCGATCGCGAAGAGCTCCGCGTCCGCGTCATCCCGCTTCGCGTAGTACGTCGCTTCGTACACGTCCCCCAGACAGTCCGCCACCGCCGCGTACGCCACGTCGTCCCGCAGTGACGCCCCCGGTACCGACAGCTTCAGCGTGGCACGCGAGCGGTTCGCCACGCGGACGGAGCCGGACGTCTCGTACGTCATGCTCTCGCCCCGCTTGGAGTACCGGGCGCCCCCTTCGACCCCGGTCGCCGCATAGCCCTGCTTCTTCAGCGCCCGCCCCACCGCGGCGTCGTCGAAGTCCCCGATCAGCAGCGAACTGTCGCCGACCTGCACCGACGCCGTCACGTCCGTCTCGTCGAACCCCCAGTCCGACCTGACGTCCTTGCCCGTGTAGTCGCTCTGGGCGACCTCAAGGATGCCGAAGCCGTCCAGGCCCCGGTACAGCGAGGGGTCCTTGGCGACGAGCCGCCGCACCGTCCGCACGTCCTGGTACGTCACCGCCTGGTCGGCCGCCGAGAGCGGCACCGCGTCGAGCGCCCGCTCAAGCCCCGTACCGTCGTTGGCGCCGTCGCCTCCGGGCAGCGAGCACCCGGCCGCGCCCACGCTCAGCACCCCCGTGAGCAGAGCGGCCAGCAGAGGCCGGGTTGTCCGCATGCGCGGCAGTGTGGCACAGCGCCCCGGACCGGGAAGCCCCCGGGCGGAAAAGTCACCCGGTGAACTCCACCTCCGGATACCGCCCCGACGGCGCGTGCAGCAGGCCGTCGTCCTCGCCCTTCAGGTGGCGGTCGAAGAAGGAGCGCACGTGGGCGCGTTGTGCCGCGATCGCCCGTGCGGGGTCCACCGTGCCTATGCGTTCCCTCAGCACATCCCCGTCCACCCCGGCCTGCGGCAGCAGCGCGGTCAGGTCCGTGTACGTCTGGTGCCGCGAGCCCCGCAACGTGAGGTTCCGCTTCCAGCCCGTGCTATGGGCCCAGAACGACCGCCAGGAGGGCTCGCTCAGGCGGTCGCTGCCGTCCCTGCCCATCAGGAGGAACGGACGGTCGAGGCCGTGCCGCGCGACCGGCGTCAGATGTGTGCCGTTCGCCTCGGGGTTGTACTCCAGCGTGCCGTCCAGGTTGACGCCCGCCCGCACTCCGCGGTCCTCGTACATCGTCTGCGCGGCGGCTGTCCCGCCCGCCGACTGCCCGAACATGCCCACCCGCCGCCGGTCCACGAGCCGGGACAGACCGTCGGGCAGCGAGCCGAGGCCGGCCAGGACGAACCGGGAGTCGGCGACCCGGACGGCGAGTGTCTTCTTGAGCAGCGCGGACATCGTGCCGTTCGCCGCGGCCTCGGCGACCGCCGCCAGCAGCGGTTCGTTCCCCCTGACCGTGCCGTCGGGGAACTCGACCCCCGGGCTCTCATAGGTGTGGTCGAGCGTCACCACGACATAGCCGCGGCTCGCCATCTCCTCGACCAGAGCGGTGCCCCAGGTCCGCGGATCACCCGCCCCCGCCGCGTACAGCAGCACCGGCAGTCGGCCGCCCCCGAGGTCCGCGGGGGCTCGCCACGCGGCATGCGTGCGGATGGCGGTGAAGTCGAGCGCGCCCCGGGGGATGCCGTGCGGCGCGGTGGCGTCCCAGAGCGCGGCGGCGCCCGGCGTCATATAGCGGGCCGGGCGGTGCCCGCCACCCGAGCCGCCATCAGCACCGGTGCCGGGACCGGTGCCCGGAGCCGCCGGATACCAGATGCTCACCATCAGCTCGCGATACGGGCGCGACGGCACCCAGGGGTCGCGCCGCGAACGGTCGACGAGCCGTGCGGTCACCGTCCCGAGCGCGTGCGGCCCGGTCGGCGCGGGCAGCCGGGCGACCACCTTTCCGGCGACCGCCCGGTCAGGGCCCCGTCTCCGCCCCGCCGCCTGCGCAGCGTGTGCC
>NZ_JASKYR010001142.1:0-1450 GCF_041028215.1 Streptomyces flavofungini | reverse complement strand
GCGGGCCTCACCGGACTGGTCGGTCGCCGACACCACCGCCGGCAGCGCCGCCTCCAGCTGCTCGGAGGCGGCATCACCATCCCGGCGCCCGCGCACCACGCCGTCCTGGACCGAGACCTCCGACAGCAGCGGCACCTGCGTGCAGGTCCTCATCCTCCACATGCACCGCCTTGTCCGCGCCCATCGACAGCGCCTTGCGCAGCGCGTCCTTGGCATCCTCCGGACCCACGGTCAGCACGGTGATCTCCGCGTCGTCCGCCGCATCGGCGATCTGCAGCGCCTGCTCCACGGCGTACTCATCGAGCTCCGACAGCAGCCCGTCCACATCGTCGCGGTCGACGGTCAGGTCATCGGCGAAGTGCCGGTCGCCGGTGGCGTCGGGCACGTACTTCACACAGACAACGATCCTCAAGCTCACGGTGAATTCTCCTGCGGGCGGCGCGATGGACGGGGAACGGTGCGATGGACGGAAAGCGGTGCGATGGGCGAGTGGCGATGCGATGGGCAGGGGGCGAAGTGATGGACGGCTCGGCGCGGATGACGCACGCGACCGGGCGGACTCCGCATGTGAATAATCGTTAACTGGTCATTCATGTTAATCATCGTTAACGCGGCTGTCCAGAGCTGCTCGCCGGGGCCCGGGACGGCACCCCGACCCACCTTCGTAGGCGCAGCTCCGGTGCGCCGCTGACCCACTGGCCCACTCGGGCACCGGCCTCGTATTCCTCTGTTCAAGTATTCGATCTCTTGCATTACCATCGGCACCCACATAGCGGCCCAGGCGTAGCCGTGTGTCCAACACCGAGAACATTGCGAGGTCACCGTGGCCGCTCTCGACATCCTGGACGTGTCCATCCTGCGGGAGCTGATCAGCAGGCCCCGGGCGGGGATGCGTGAGTTCGCCCGTACGCTCGGCATCGCCCGGGGGACGGTGCACACGCGGATGAGCCGCCTGGAGCGGCTCGGTGTCATCACCGGTTACGCGCCGCGGATCTCACCGGCCCAGCTCGGCTTTCCCATCCTGGCCTTCGTCCATCTGCACCTGGCGCAGGGGCAGCTCGCCCGGGTGACGCGCGCCCTGGTGCTCGTCGACGAGGTGCTTGAGGCGCACACGACGGCCGGTGAGGGTGATGTGCTGTGCCGGGTCGCCGCCCGGGACACCGAGCACGTCGAGGAGATCATCCAGCGGTTCCTGCAACTGCCCGGTGTGGTGCGCTGCCGGACCGAGATCGCGCTGAGCGAGCGGGTTCCGAGCCGCATCACGTCGCTGCTGTCCCTGGCGGAGCAGGATCTCGCGCCGGACGAGAAGAAGGCGAAGGCGCCCGCACCGGCCGCCGACTGAGCGCGGATTCGGGGCGCTGGCCGGGCCTCTGCCCTGTGCCGAAGGATCACATGGCCCAGCAAAGGCGGCGCCGTTCTGGTCCATCGGTCCAGTTGCGGGGGCCCGGGG
>NZ_JASKYR010001141.1:0-1503 GCF_041028215.1 Streptomyces flavofungini | reverse complement strand
CGGGGGTATTAGCGTGGACGGTACAGACCGTCCGACCGGATCCGAGGTGCCCCGTCCATGACCACCCGCAGCGAGAGCCGAACCCAGCTCGTCGAGTCACTCATGGAGCGGTTCCCGCACGTGCCGCGGGAAGCCGTGATCAAGGAGGACCTGCTGCGCGGCGGCATGGCCTTCGACGAGTCGGCGCTCAGTGACACCGGCAACGAGGCTTCCGGCGAGGTCAAGCCGAAGTCCTACTTCATCTTCTCCTTCGACCACGGCACGCTGCCCGAGCTGGGCGCCGCCGCCCTGCGCCGCCCGCCGGAGGAGATCGTCCTCACCGGCGGCCCCTACGAGCTGCGGCGCACCGTCGTCTCGGTCCGGGTGAACCCGTCCTCGCCCTACCGGGTCGCCGCCGACGACCACGGCGTGCTCGGCCTCTACCTCGACGGCGTCCGGATCTCCGACGTGGGCCTGCCGCCGATGCCGGACTACTACCGGCACACCCTGGAGAACGGCAAGTCGGTGATGGAGGTCGCGCCCACCATCCAGTGGGGCTACCTGATCTATCTGACGGTCTTCCGGGTCTGCCAGTACTTCGGCGCCAAGGAGGAGTGCCAGTACTGCGACATCAATCACAACTGGCGCCAGCAGAAGGCGGCGGGCCGCCCCTACACGGGCGTGAAGCCGATGGACGAGGTCCTCGAAGCCCTCGCCATCATCGACAAGTACGACACCGCGAAGTCCTCCACCGCGTACACGCTCACCGGCGGCGCCATCACCACGCGGCTCCAGGGCAAGGACGAGGCCGACTTCTACGGCCAGTACGCCAAGGCCATCGAGGAGCGCTTCCCCGGGCGCTGGATCGGCAAGGTCGTCGCCCAGGCGCTGCCCAAGGCCGACGTGCAGCGCTTCCACGACTACGGCGTACGGATCTACCACCCCAACTACGAGGTGTGGGACCCCTACCTCTTCGAGCGGTACTGCCCCGGCAAGGAGCGCTACGTCGGGCGGGACGAGTGGCACCGCCGCATCCTGGACTCCGCGGAGGTCTTCGGGCCGCGCAATGTCATCCCGAACTTCGTCGCGGGCGTCGAGATGGCGGAGCCGTTCGGCTTCAAGACGGTGGACGAGGCGATCGACTCCACGGTGGAGGGGCTCCAGTACTTCATGTCGCGTGGCATCACGCCCCGGTTCACCACGTGGTGCCCGGAGCCGACGACGCCGCTCGGCAAGGCGAACCCCCAGGGTGCGCCCCTGGAGTACCACGTCCGCCTCCTGGAGGCCTACCGCGCCACGATGGAGGCCAACGGCCTCTCCTCGCCCCCCGGGTACGGCCCCGCGGGCCCCGGCAACGCGGTCTTCTCCGTGAGCTCCTTCATGGACAGCCTTCCGGCGGAGGCGGCGGCTCCGGAAGACGCGATCACTCCGGCACGGGGCTAGCGGCGCCCGCCGCTGCGCGGCGCTCTCTCTTCCCGCCCGGTCACCCCGCGCCGGGCGGGCGCCCGCCCCAGCTCGCCGCTG
>NZ_JASKYR010001140.1:0-1724 GCF_041028215.1 Streptomyces flavofungini | reverse complement strand
GAAGAGGATCAGGCGGGCCCGGCGCGCGCTGGGCGTTCCCGCCGGGGCCCGCCTGATCCTCTTCAACGGCGGCAGCCTCGGCGCGGCCCGGCTCACCGAGGCGGCGGTCGGCCTCGCGGAGCTGTGGCGGGGGCGGAGCGACGTCCACCTGCTCATCAAGACCGGGCCCGCCGCCCTGGCCGGGACCCGGGCGCGGCTCGCCGCCGGGGGCGGTGCGGCGGTGGCCCACGCCGTTCCCTACCTGGACCGCATGGACCTCTCCTACGCCGCCGCCGACCTCGTCGTCTGCCGTGCCGGGTCCGCGACCGTCGCCGAACTGGCCACCACCGGGGTCCCCGCCGTCCTCGTGCCCTATCCGCACGCGCCGGGCGACCACCAGACCCATAACGCCCGGGTCCTCTCCGACGCGGGCGCGGGACTGCTGCTGCCCGACGCGGAGACCACCGCGGAGCGCCTCGCCGCGCTCGCGGGGCCGCTGCTCGCGGAGCCCGCGCGGCTCGCCGCGATGAGTGCCGCCGCGCCGCCCGGGCCGCATGCCCGCGCCGCCGACCTGCTGGCGGAGCGGGTCCTCCGCCTCGCCGACGCCACCTCTCACCTGGAGTACGCATGAGCACCTCGAACGCCCTCGCCACGTCTGTTGTGCCGCCCGCCACGTCCGCCGCGCCGCCCGCCCCGTCCGGCTTCTCCTGGCGGGACCGGACCGTCCTGGTCACCGGGGCCGAGGGGTTCATCGGCTCGACCCTTGTCGACCTGCTCCTCGAAGCGGGCGCGAAGGTCCGCGCCTTCGTCCACTACAAGCCGTACGCCGAGAAGGGCCATCTCGCCCATCTCCTCGGCGATTCCCGGGTCGAGATGATCGCCGGTGACGTGCGGGACGCGGGGCGTGTGATGGACGCGGTCGCGGGCTGCGACACGGTCTTCCATCTGGCCGCGCTGATCGGCATCCCGTACTCGTACGACTCCCCGGGCGCGTACGTCCAGACGAACGTCGTCGGTACCGAGAACGTCGCCGAGGCGTGCCGGAGGCACTCCGTGCGGCGGCTCGTGCACACCTCCACGAGCGAGGTGTACGGAACGGCTTTGACGGCGCCGATCGCGGAGTCCCACCCGCTCCAGCCGCAGTCCCCGTACTCCGCGTCGAAGATCGGCGCGGACATGATGGCGCTCTCCCACTGGCACGCCTTCGAACTGCCGGTGACGGTGGTGCGGCCCTTCAACACGTACGGGCCGCGGCAGTCAGCGCGCGCCGTCATCCCCACGATCCTGGCCCAGCTGCACGCCGGTGCGCGGGAGATCAGGCTCGGTTCGCTGACGCCGACGCGGGACTTCACGTACGTGACGGACACCGCGCGCGGGTTCATGGCGCTTGCGGTGTGCGACCGGGCGCTCGGGCACGCGGTGAATCTCGGGGTGGGCCGGGAGATCTCCATCGGCGAGCTGGCGGACGCGCTGATCACGGCCTCCGGGCGGGAGGCGTCCGTGGTGGTGGACCCGGCGCGGCTGCGGCCCTCGGGGAGTGAGGTGGAGCGGCTCCTCTCGGACAACTCCCGGGCGCGGGAGTGGGCCCCCCCCCCCCCCCCCCCCCCCCCCCCCCCCCCCCCCCCCCCCCCCCCCCCCCCCCCCCCCCCCCCCCCCCCCCCCCCCCCCCCCCCCCCCCCCCCCCCCCTCCATCGGCGAGCTGGCGGACGCGCTGATCACGGCCTCCGGGCGGGAGGCGTCCGTGG
>NZ_JASKYR010000114.1:0-13952 GCF_041028215.1 Streptomyces flavofungini | reverse complement strand
GCCCCGACCGCGTAGATCGGCAGCGAGCGCAGCGCCACGATCTGGAGGACGAAGCCGAGCCCGTCGAGCGCGAGCCCCGCGAGATAGCGCCACTGGCGCAGGGCGCGCAGCAGCAGCGCGGGGTCCACACCGGAGCCCGTACCGGGCGCCGTGGCGCGTGCGGCGACCGCCTGGAGAACCGAGGCCGTACCGAAGCAGAGCGCCGAACCAAGCGCGCAAATCATTCCAAGAGACACAAAGTGACTGTAGAGGAGCGTGCGTCAAAGGCGGCCCAAGGGGCACACGGTGGACACCGGGGGTGGGCGGTCGGCACCGCGCACGGCGCCTTCCCTACGCTGATCGGCAGGACAACGGGGGAGCAGAGAAAAATGGCGGAGAAGCAACCACGGCGGCTGCGGTCCAGCACGGTCGTACTCGGCGGCATGGGCGTCCTCGCGGCGGCCCTGACCTCCTGCGGCTCGGACCCCGACCGGCGGTGCGTGGACCGGGACAGCTACGACGGCTTCCTCGGCTACAAGGTCATGAGCGACAAGAACTGCAAGTCGGGCTCGGGGAGTTCCACGGGCAAGGGCCGCACGTCCGGCTCCGGCTCGTACGGCACGGGCAAGAGCTCGGGCCGCACCGACCCCGCCTGGTACTACGACGCGGACGTCGACGGACGCTACGCCGACAACGGCACCTTCAGCCGCAGCGAGGCCGTGGACCGCGACGGCTTCGGCTGCTCGGGCAGCGGCAGCGGCGGCGGCTGACGGCCCGCCATGGAACGCCGCACGATCGAACCCCGCCCCGGCTGGCAGCAGACCGTCGAGGACCAGGGGCTCATCTATCCGCTGACCCGCTACCCCGACGACACCCTGCGTCCCTACTGGGACGAGAGCGCGTACTACGTGTTCTCCCTCCCCGAGGTGGAGGCGCTGGAGGAGGTCGTCGAGGAGCTGCACGCGATGTGCCTGGCCGCCGCCGCGCACATCGTCGACCACGACCGCCTCGCCGACCTCGGCATCACAGAACCGGGGGTCGCCGACGCGGTCACCGAGGCCTGGCACCGCCGCGCCGAACTGCCGTCCCTGTACGGCCGCTTCGACCTGCGCCACGACGGCACGGGACCGGCCAAGATGCTGGAGTACAACGCCGACACACCCACCTCGCTCGTGGAGGCCGCGAGCCCGCAGTGGTTCTGGATGGAGGAGCGCTTCCCGGGCGCCGACCAGTGGAACTCCCTGCACGAACGCCTCGTCGACGCCTGGAGGAAGCAGGCCGCGCTGCTGCCGCCCGGCGCCCCGCTGTACTTCGCCCACTCCGTCGCCGACGAGCTGGGCGAGGACCTGATGACGGTGGCGTACCTGCGCGAGACGGCCGAACAGGCGGGACTCGCCACCGAGTCCATCTCCATGGAGGACATCGGCTGGGACCGCCTCTCGCGCCGCTTCGTCGACAAGCGGCTCCGCTTCATGCGCGGCTGCTTCAAGCTGTACCCGTGGGAGTGGCTGACCACGGACCGCTTCGCCCCGCATGTCCTGGAGACCCTCGACAACGGCGGCGGCACCGGATCGACGCTGTGGATCGAGCCCGCCTGGAAGATGCTCCTCTCCAACAAGGCACTGCTCGCCGTCCTCTGGGAGCTGTACCCCGGCCACCCGAACCTGCTCCCCGCCTATCTCGACGGACCGCGCGAACTCGCCGGTGGCCGCGGGTACGTGGCCAAGCCCCTGCTCGGCCGCGAGGGCGCCGGAGTCACCGTCCACCCACCGGGCTCCCCACCGGTCATCCGCGACGAACCCTGCTGCTACCAGGAGCTGGCGCCGCTGCCCGACTTCGACGGCAACCGCGTCGTGCTCGGCGCCTGGGTCGTGGAGAACGAGGCGGCGGGGCTCGGCATCCGGGAGTCGTCGGGCCTGATCACGGACGAGTACGCACGCTTCCTGCCGCACGTGATCCTCTGACGCCCGCTCGCCGCCGCGTTCCGGTCCTGATCCGGACGGGGGGTCCTAGCTCAGCACGGCCCGGAGCTGGTCGAGCGCCCAGTCCAGGTCGTCCTTGCCGATCACCAGCGGAGGAGCGATCCGGATCGTCGCGCCGTGCGTGTCCTTGACCAGCACCCCGCGGTCCATCAGCTTCTCGGAGACCTCGCGGCCCGTGCCGTACGCGGGGGCGATGTCGACGCCCGCCCACAGGCCGCGCCCGCGCACCTCGGTCACCGCCCCGGAACCGGCGAGCAGCCCCAGCTCCGCGTGGAGGTGCTCGCCCAGCTCCGTGGCGCGGGCCTGGAACTCACCCGTGGCCAGCATGGCGATCACTTCGAGGCCCACGGCGCACGCCAGCGGATTGCCGCCGAACGTCGACCCGTGCTCGCCCGGCTTGAACACCCCGAGCACATCGGCGTCGGCGACCACCGCCGACACGGGCACGACCCCGCCGCCCAGCGCCTTGCCGAGCACGTACACGTCCGGCACCACGCCCTCGTGCTCACACGCGAACGTACGGCCGGTGCGGCCGAGCCCCGACTGGATCTCGTCCGCCATGAACAGGACGTTCCGCTCCCGGGTCAGCTCCCTGACCCCCGCCAGATATCCGGCGGGCGGCACGAGCACCCCGGCCTCGCCCTGGACCGGTTCGAGCAGCACGGCCACGGTGTCGTCGGTGACCGCGTCCCGCAGCGCGGCGAGATCGCCGTACGGCACGATGTCGAAGCCCGGCGTGTACGGGCCGAAACCGGCGCGGGCCTCCTCGTCCGTGGAGAAGCTGACGATGGTCGTGGTGCGGCCGTGGAAGTTGTCGGACGCCACGATGATCCTCGCCCGGCCGTCCGGCACGCCCTTGACCTCGTAGCCCCACTTCCGCGCGGTCTTCACGGCCGTCTCGACGGCCTCGGCGCCCGTGTTCATCGGCAGGACCATGTCCTTGCCGCACAGCTCCGCGAGACGCGTACAGAACTCGGCGAAGCGGTCGTGGTGGAAGGCGCGCGACGTCAGCGTCACCCGTTCGAGCTGCGCCTTGGCCGCCTCGATCAGCCGGCGGTTGCCGTGCCCGAAGTTGAGCGCGGAGTACCCCGCGAGCATGTCGAGGTAGCGGCGCCCCTCGACGTCGGTCATCCACGCGCCGTCGGCGGAGGCGACCACGATCGGCAGCGGATGGTAGTTGTGCGCGCTGTGCGCCTCGGCCGAGGCGATGAACGCCGCGGTGTCCCGGCCCGCGGGCGGCGGCGACGACGCCGGCTGTGATGACGAGGATGACGCGAACGGTGATGACATGGTCGACACGGGTTCTCCGATCGTCCTGCGGTGTGGCGTGGTGGTGGCGGCCGCGCTCTGTCGTTCTATCGTCGCTCGCATCGCGGACGAGGAAACATGCCGGATCGGCGTGCCCGCTATGGTGTGCTCGACAGCACGGCGACTGGCGTACGGGGAAGCGACCCCGAGGAAACCGTGCGAGGCAAGACCTTCGAGGTGCCGTATGCCTGGGCACCCCGGGACCACGACCGGACACCGACCGCTCGCCCCGGAGGACGCCATGACGCCCCCTGCTTCCCACGCCGCTCACCACCCGGCCCTCGCCGCCGAGGACCCGGAACTCGCCGCGCTCATCGACGCCGAGGAACGGCTCCAGGCCGACACGCTGCGCCTGATCCCCAGCGAGAACTACGTCTCCTCCGCCGTGCTCGAAGCCTCGGGCACCGTCCTGCAGAACAAGTACAGCGAGGGCTACCCGGGCCGCCGCTACTACGAGGGCCAGCAGCACATCGACCCCGTCGAGCGGCTGGCCGTCGCCCGCGCCAAGGCCGTCTTCGGCGCCGAGCACGCCAACGTACAGCCCTACTCGGGATCGCCCGCCAACCTCGCCGTCTACCTCGCCTTCGCCGAGCCCGGCGACACCGTGATGGGCATGGCCCTGCCGATGGGCGGCCACCTCACCCACGGCTGGGGCGTCTCGGCCACCGGCAAGTGGTTCCGCGGCGTGCAGTACGGCGTGCGCAGGGACACCGGCCTGGTCGATCTCGACGAGGTCCGCGACCTCGCCCTCAGGGAGCGCCCGAAGCTGATCTTCTGCGGCGGCACCGCGCTGCCCCGCACCATCGACTTCGAGGCCTTCGCCGGAATCGCCCGCGAGGCGGGTGCCGTCCTGGTCGCCGACATCGCGCACATCGCCGGTCTCGTCGCGGGCGGCGCGCACCCCTCCCCGGTGCCGCACGCCGACGTGATCTCCACGACCACCCACAAGACCCTGCGCGGCCCGCGCGGGGCGATGCTGCTGTCCCGCGAGGAGCACGCCAAGGCCATCGACAAGGCGGTCTTCCCCGGCCTCCAGGGCGGCCCGCACAACCAGACCACGGCGGCCATCGCTGTGGCCCTCCACGAGGCGTCCAGGGACTCCTTCCGCGACTACGCCCACGCGATCGTCGCCAACGCCAGGGCCCTCGCCGACGCCCTGCTCGCCCGCGGCTTCGACCTGGTCTCCGGTGGTACCGACAACCACCTGATCCTGATGGACCTCACCTCGAAGGACGTCCCCGGCAAGATCGCCGCGAAGGCCCTGGACCGGGCGGGCATCGTCGTGAACCACAACACCGTCCCCTTCGACCCGCGCAAGCCCTTCGACCCCTCGGGCATCCGCATCGGCACCCCCTCGCTCACCTCACGAGGGCTCGGCACGGAGCACATGGAGGCCGTCGCCGACTGGATCGACCGCGGTGTCGCCGCGGGCCGCGGCGGCGACGAGGAGGCGCTGGCGAAGATCCGGGCCGAGGTCGCCGACCTGATGGCGGCCCACCCGGCCCCGGGCCTGCCGACGATCTGACGGCGGCTGCGGGTGACCCCCGTCACATCGTTGTTGCACCGGTCGGGTCGAATCCGTTCCCACCCGGCACACACCTGTTTCCGAGTTATGAGAGACACCTGAGAGAATGGGCGTCATGGCCTCTGAACGTCCTCGTGTGCTCTCCGGTATCCAGCCCACCGCCGGCTCGTTCCACCTCGGCAACTACCTCGGCGCCGTGCGCCAGTGGGTCGCCCTCCAGGAGTCCCACGACGCCTTCTACATGGTGGTCGACCTGCACGCGATCACGGTCCCGCAGGACCCCGCGGAGCTGCGCGCCAACACCCGGCTCGCCGCCGCCCAGCTGCTCGCCGCGGGGCTCGACCCGGACCGCTGCACGCTCTTCGTCCAGAGCCATGTGCCCGAGCACGCCCAGCTCGCCTGGGTGATGAACTGCCTCACCGGCTTCGGCGAGGCCTCCCGGATGACCCAGTTCAAGGACAAGTCGGCCAAGCAGGGCGCGGACCGCGCCTCGGTGGGCCTCTTCACGTACCCGGTCCTCCAGGTCGCGGACATCCTGCTCTACCAGGCCAACGAGGTCCCGGTCGGCGAGGACCAGCGCCAGCACATCGAGCTGACCCGCGACCTCGCCGAGCGTTTCAACGGCCGCTTCGGGGAGACGTTCACCGTGCCCGCGGCCTACATCCTCAAGGAGACGGCGAAGATCTACGACCTCCAGGACCCGTCGATCAAGATGAGCAAGTCGGCGTCCACGCCGAAGGGCCTGATCAACCTCCTGGACGAGCCCAAGGCGACGGCCAAGAAGGTCAAGAGCGCCGTCACCGACACGGACTCCGTGATCCGCTACGACGTGGCCGAGAAGCCCGGCGTCAGCAATCTCCTCAGCATCTACTCCACGCTCACGGGCGCCGGTATCGCGGAACTGGAGCAGAAGTACGCCGGCAAGGGCTACGGTGCGCTCAAGACCGACCTCGCCGAGGTCATGGTCGAGTTCGCGACTCCGTTCCGGGACCGCACCCAGGAGTACCTTGGCGACCCGGAGACGCTCGACTCGATCCTGGCCAAGGGCGCGGAGAAGGCCCGTGCCGTCGCCGCCGAGACCCTCGCGCAGGCGTACGACAGGGTGGGCTTCCTGCCCGCCAAGCACTGAGTCCGACCGCACCGAGCACGACACGACAACCGCACCCGCGCTGCACGGCGAGCAGCACCCCCTGCCCATCGACACGACGATTAGGAGTACGACGTGGGGACCGTAACGATCGGCGTCTCGATCGCGGTCCCGGAGCCTCACGGCAGCCTGCTCCAGGAGCGGCGCGCGGGCTTCGGGGACCCCGCGGCGCACGGCATCCCCACGCACGTGACCCTGTTGCCTCCCACCGAAGTGGACGCGTCCGCGCTGCCCGCGGTTGAGTCGCATCTGATGTCGGTCGCGGCGGCCGGACGGCCCTTCCCGATGCGTCTGTCGGGCACGGGCACGTTCCGGCCGCTGTCGCCCGTCGTCTTCGTGCAGGTGGTGGAGGGCGGCTCGGCCTGCTCGTGGCTCCAGAAGCGGGTGCGGGACGCCTCGGGCCCGATGGCGCGCGAACTTCAGTTCCCGTACCACCCGCACGTCACGGTGGCGCACGGCATCTCCGAGGAGGCCATGGACCGGGCGTACGAGGAGCTCTCGGAGTACGAGGCGGCCTGGGCCTGCACCGGTTTCGCGCTCTACGAACAGGGCTCCGACGGCGTCTGGCGCAAGCTGCGCGAGTTCGACTTCGGCGGCCCCGTGGTGCCGCACCAGGCCTCGTCCCCGGCGGCCCGGGGCAAGCTGCCCACCCGCTGACCCCGCCGCCGGGCGGCCGTCAGACCGGCAGCCGCCGGAACAGCGGCCTCGGCACATGCCGCAGCGCCGACATGACCACCCGCAGCATCCCGGGCACCCACACCGTCTCCGAGCGCCGCCGCAGGCCCGTCTCGATGGCGGCGGCCACCGCGTCCGGCGTGGTCGACAGGGGGGCCTCCTCCAGGCCCGCCGTCATCTTCGAGCGCACGAAGCCGGGGCGGACGACCATCACATGCACCCCGGTGCCGTGCAGCGCGTCGCCGAGACCCTGGGTGAAGGCGTCGAGACCGGCCTTGCTGGAGCCGTAGATGAAGTTCGAGCGGCGTGCCCGCTCGCCCGCCACCGAGGAGAGCACCACCAGGGAGCCGTGGCCCTGGGACTGGAGCGCCCGCGCGCAGACCAGGCCCGAGGAGATGGCCCCGGTGTAGTTGGTCTGGGCGACGCGGACCGCCGCGAGCGGCTCGTCCTCGTCGCGCGCCTGGTCGCCGAGGACACCGAAGGCGAGCAGCACCATGTCGATGTCGCCCTCGGCGAAGATCTTGCCGAGGCTCTCCTCGTGGGACTCGGGGGCCAGCGCGTCGAAGGCGACGGTGCGCACGTCGGCGCCCATGTCGCGCAGCCCGGCCGCCGCCTCCTCCAGGGCCGGTGAGGGGCGCCCCGCGAGCCAGACGGTGCGGGTGCGGCGCACCACGAGCCGCCGGGCGGTGGCGAGCCCGATCTCGGAGGTGCCGCCGAGGACGAGCAGGGACTGGGGGGTGCCGAAGGCGTCTTTCATACGTACCGATCTCCTTGCGGGCGGATCTCCTGGAGTGCGGGTTCCCTCAGAGGGAGAGGCGGCGCGAGAGGTCCGAGCGGAACACGCCGCGCGGGTCCAGCTCGGCCCGCAGGGCGCGGAAGTCGTCGAGCCTCGGGTACATCCCGGCGAGCATGTCGGGCCGCAGCCGCGCGTCCTTGGCGAGGTAGACGCGGCCGTCGGCGGCGGCCACCTCCTCGTCGAGCTCGTCGAGGAAGGCGCCGAGCCCCGGCAGGTTCGCCGGGATGTCGAGCGCGAGCGTCCAGCCGGGCATCGGAAAGGACAGCCACCCCGGGTCGCTCGCGCCGAAGCGCTTCAGGACGGCGAGGAAGGACGGGCAGCCGCGCTCGGAGATGCGGCGCACGATCCGCCGCAGGGCCTCCTCCTTTCCGTACCCGACGACGAACTGGTACTGCACGAAGCCGCCGCGGCCGTAGACGCGGTTCCAGTGCGGGACGCCGTCCAGGGGGTGGAAGAAGGCGGAGATCCGCTGCAGCTCGCCGGTGCGCCAGCGGGGCGCCTTGCGGTACCAGAGCTCGTTGAAGAGGCCCACCGAGGCCCTGCCGAGCAGGCCCTCGGGGACGAAGGAGGGGGCGGCGGGAAAGCGCCCGGGGCGGAACGCCAGGGGCGCTCTGCGGGCGCGGGCGCGGGCCGGGAGCGCGTCGAGGGGCGCGTGGTCGCCGCGGGTGAGGACCGAGCGGCCCATGGCGGCGCCCCGGGCGAGGAGGTCGATCCAGGCCACCGAGTAGCGGTAGCGGTGGTCGGTGGCGGTGAGCCGGGCCATCAGGTCGTCGAGGTCGGTCGCGCGTTCGGTGTCGACGCTCATCAGGGACGTCTGCACCGGCTGGAGTTGCACCGTCGCCGAGACGATCACGCCGGTCAGGCCCATGCCGCCCGCCGTGGCGTCGAAGAGCGGGGTCCCGGGCGTGACGGTGCGGACCGTGCCGTCGGCCGTGAGCAGGTCCATCGCGAGGACATGGCGGGCGAAGGCGCCGGAGACGTGGTGGTTCTTGCCGTGGATGTCGGCGCCGATGGCCCCGCCGACCGTCACATAGCGCGTCCCCGGCGTCACGGGCACGAACCAGCCGAGGGGGAGCAGGACTTCCATCAGGCGGTGCAGCGAGACGCCCGCGTCGCAGACGACGGTGCCCGCGTCGGCGTCGATGGCGCGCACCCGGTCAAGGCCCGTCATGTCGAAGACGTCGCCGCCCGCGTTCTGCGCGGCGTCCCCATAGGCGCGGCCGAGTCCACGGGCGATGCCGCCGCGCTCCCCGCAGCCGCGCACGGCGGCGGCCGTCTCCTCGTGCGTACGGGGTCTCACCAGCCGCGCGGTGGTCGGGGCCGTACGACCCCAGCCGGAGACGGAGACGGCTTCGAAGGGCGCCGGAGCGGGGGAGTCGGCAGGCATGACCACGACGGTAGCGCCCGACTAGAGGGGATTTGCTCAGAATCGTCCGCGCTCTCACCGAAATGGGTGATTAGGGGAGTGTCACCCGGCATTGACCCCATCATCGGGCTTTCGCTGTGGAGAGTTGAACTGCCCAGATGAAGAGATGCCCGGCTCTCGAACGTCGTCGCTCTCGAACGTCCTCGAACGTCTGCGAAAACGAGGCCACATGCACGACATGGACCACCGGTTGCTGGCGGCCCTGCGCGACTGCGGCACCGACCCACGCGTGGCGGCCACCGCCCGCGCCCTGTCCTTCAGCGGCGAGCACGGGGCCCTGTGGATCGCCGCCGGGCTCATCGGCGCCGCCGCGGACCGCGAGCGGCGAGGCGCCTGGCTGCGCGGCACGGCGCTGACCGCCGCCGCCCACCTGACGAGCATGGGCCTCAAGCGGATCGTCCGCAGGCCGCGCCCCGACTGCGCCGCCGCGCCGCTGGTGCGCACCGCGGGCAGGCACTCCTTCCCCAGCTCCCACGCCACCTCATCGGCCGCCGCCGTCGTCGCCTACGGCGCGCTGCGCCCCGCGGGCGCCCGCCTCGTGCCGCCGCTCGCCGCGGCCGTGTGCGTCTCCCGGCTGGTCGTCGGCGTCCACTACCCCTCGGACGTGGCCGCGGGCGCCGCACTCGGCGCGCTCACCGCCCGCCTGGGCGCCACCTGGATGAACGGAGGCCGCAGCCGTGCCTGAACCCTCCGCCGCCGTCCTCGAACGGCCCCGCGCCCCGCAGCCGAAGCCGCGCGCCATGAGCCTGCCACTGGGGCTCCTGAAGACCGCGCGGCCACGCCAGTGGGTGAAGAACGTCCTGGTCGTCGCCGCCCCCGCGGCGGCGGGCGAACTCTTCTCGCGCCACGCCGCCACCCAACTCCTCACCGTGTTCGCCCTGTTCACGGCCGCCGCGTCGGCCGTCTACCTGATCAACGACGCGCGGGACGCGGACGCCGACCGCGCCCACCCCACCAAGTGCCGCCGACCGGTCGCCGCCGGACAGGTGCCGGTGCCCGTCGCCTACGCGGTCGGCGGCCTCCTCGCCGTCCTCGCGCCCGCCGCGGCCGCCGTCCTGTGCACCCCGCTGACGGCCGCGCTCCTCGCCGCGTACGTCGTCATGCAACTCGCCTACTGCGTCAGCCTCAAGCACGTCCTCGTCGTCGACCTCACGATCGTCACGACCGGCTTCCTGATGCGCGCCATGATCGGCGGCCTCGCCCTCGGCATCCCGCTCTCCCGCTGGTTCCTCATCACCACGGGCTTCGGCGCGCTCTTCATGGTCTCCGCCAAGCGCTACTCCGAGGCCGTGCAGATGTCCCGCGGCCCGGAGCGCCTTGGCGCCACACGCGCGCTGCTCACCGAGTACACCACCGGCTATCTGCGCTTCGTCTGGCAGCTCGCCGCCGGGGTCGCCGTCCTCGCCTACTGCCTGTGGGCCATGGAGGAGGGCGGCACCGCCAACGGCAGCACGCTCCCCTGGCGCCAGCTCTCCATGACGGCCTTCATCCTCGCGGTCCTGCGCTACGCCGTCTTCGCCGACCGGGGCACCGCGGGCGAACCGGAGGACGTCGTCCTGCGCGACCGGGCGCTGGCCGTGATCGGCCTCGTCTGGGCCGCCATGTACGGCCTCGCGGTCGCCGACTGGTGAGTCCGACCGCCCCGGCGCACTCCGCACGGCCGCGCTCCCCGCGCGAGCGGCTCCGCGCGATGGGACCCGAGCTGCTCGGCTTCGCCGCGGCCGGTGTCTGCGCCTACGCCGCCGACCTCGGCCTCTTCATCTGGCTGCGCGGCCCCGTGGGCCTCGACCCGCTGACCGCCAAGGCCCTCTCCTTCGTCGCGGGCTGCTCCGTCGCGTACGCGGGCAACGCCCTCGGCACCTACCGCCGCAAGGCCGCGCGGGTCTCCCGGCTGCGCCAGTACGCGGTCTTCTTCGCCGTCAACATCGCGGGAGCCCTCGTCCAGCTCCTCTGCATCGCCGTCTCGCACTACGGCCTCGGCCTCACCTCGGGACGCGCGGACACCGTCTCGGGCGCGGGAATCGGCATGGCCCTCGCTACGGTCCTGCGGTTCTGGGGTACACGGACCCTGGTCTTCCGGGAGTCCCGCGAGACACCGGGCACGGCTCCGGGCGCGACAGCAGGCAGGGAGGCGTCATGGACTGGCTGAAGAGACTGCCCGGCATCGGGCCGCTGGTCGTCAAGGGCATGCGCACGCACGCGTGGCACGCCTACGAGCGGCTCGACGAGGTGCACTGGACACGCCTCGCCGCCGCGATGACCTTCATCAGCTTCCTGGCCCTGTTCCCGCTGCTCACCGTCGCCGCGGCGATCGCCGCCGCCACGCTTACCGCGAAGCAGCAGGACACCCTCAAGGACAAGCTCGCCGAGCAGGTGCCCGGCATCTCCGACCAGCTGGACCTCGACGCCCTGGTCGCCAACGCGGGCACCGTGGGAGTCGTCGCGGGCGCCCTGCTGCTCCTGACCGGCATAGGGTGGGTCGGCTCGATGCGGGAGTGCCTGCGCGTCGTCTGGGAGGAGCCGGACGACGAGGAGAACCCGATCCTGCGCAAGGCCAAGGACGCCGGGGTGCTCGTCGGGCTCGGCGGCGCGGGACTCGCCTCGTTCGCCGCGTCGGGGCTCGCCTCGGTCGCGGTCGGCTCGGCGGCCCGGCTCTTCGGCATCGACGAGACCGGCTGGGGAGCCGTGCTGCTCCAGGTCATCGCGTTCGCGATCGCGATCCTCGCGGACTTCCTCCTGCTGCTGTACGTCCTGACGCTGCTCCCCGGGGTGCACCCGCGCCGCCACGACCTCTTCATCGCCGCGCTGATCGGCGCCGTGGGCTTCGAACTGCTGAAACTGCTGCTCGGCGGCTATATGAAGGGCGTCGCCGCGAAGAGCATGTACGGCGCCTTCGGCGTACCCGTCGCGCTGCTCCTGTGGATCAACTTCACGGCGAAGCTGCTGCTCTTCTGCGCCGCCTGGACGGCGACGCGGAAGATGCGCGGCTCCGAGGTGCCCGCCGTCAGTCCCGGGAGGACCCCCGGCCGGACTGCCCCGGAAGCGGCATCCGGCGCCTGAGCACGAACGCGCCCGCGCCGAGCACCAGGACCACGCCGCCCGTCACCGCGAGGGCGACGCCCATACCGTTCGAACCCCCGTCGGAGGCGTGCGCCATCTTCGCGGCGGCGTTGCCCTTGGCGCCCCCGCCGGGAGCGCCCTTGCCCGAACCGGTCGCCCCCTTCGGCGCGACGAGCTGACCCACCGGCTCGACCTTGCCCGCCGCCTTGAAGCCCCAGTCCAGGAGCCGCGCGGTCTCCTTGTACACCGCGTGGGGCTCGCCGGAGGAGGGGTTCATGACGGTGACGAGCAGCACCTTGCCGTTCCGCTCGGCGACACCGGTGAAGGTGTTGCCCGCGTTCGTGGTGGAGCCGTTCTTGACCCCGGCGATGCCCTTGTAGGCCTCGACCCCGTCCAGACCGGTGAGCAGCCGGTTGGTGTTCTGGATGCCGAACGACTCGCGCTTGGTCCTGCCCTTGTCCTTGCCCTTGGTGATCTTCTTGGTCTCCCCGGGGAACTCCGCGGTGGCCGTCGAGCAGTACTCGCGGAAGTCCTTCTTCTGGAGCCCCGACCGGGCGAAGAGCGTCAGGTCGTACGCGGAGGAGACCTGCCCCTTCTCGTCGTAGCCGTCGGGCGAGACGACGTGCGTGTCCAGCGCCTGGAGGTCCTCGGCATGCTTCTGCATGTCCTCGACGGTCTGCTTGACGCCGTCGTTCATCGCCGACAGGACGTGCACCGCGTCGTTGCCCGAGCGCAGGAAGACACCGAGCCACAGGTCGTGGACGGTGTACGTCTCGTTCTCCTTGATGCCCACCATGCTGCTGCCCGCGCCGATGCCCGCGAGGTCGGAGAGCGCGACCTTGTGCTTCTGGCTCTTGGGGAACTTCGGCAGGACCGTGTCCGCGAAGAGCATCTTCAGGGTGCTCGCCGGGGGCAGCCGCCAGTGCGCGTTGTGCGCGGCGTAGACCTCGCCGGTCTCCGCGTCCGACACCATCCAGGACCGCCCGGACAGCTCCTTGGGCAGCACCGGCGCGCCGGGCTTGAGCCGCACCTGCGTGCCCGGCTCGCCGAGCCTGGCGCCGCCGACCGTCGACATGGAGGAGGGCGGCTTGGGCTGTCCGTCGCCGGGCTTGTCGTCCGCGAGGGCGGGAGCCGTGGCGGACACGGTGAGCAGGGTCGCGGAAGCGAGCAGCAGGGCGGCTTTTCTGGTGGCTGACACGGACGCGAACGTACAGGGCACGGCTGCGGAAGATCCCGCCGAGGTGCCCTGAGCCATGCCGTCCATACCCCGGCGGCGGCCCGGCAGGGCGGATCGCGATACTGAACGCATGAAGCTCAGCCGCCCTGTCTCCTGGTTCCTGCTCGCCTTCGGGGTGTGGAGCTGGTTCATCTGGATCACTTTCGTCAAGAACCTGTGGAAGGACGGCAGCGGGCTCGCCTTCGATGACGCGGACAACCCGACCGGGTACTTCTGGGTGCACCTGACGCTTGCCGTTGTCTCCTTTGTCTTGGGGACGGTGGTAGGGGTCATCGGGTTCCGTGGAGTCCGTGCTCTGCGGAGAACCTCATAGCCATGGCCGTCGTCGCGGTCCTCGTGGGCCTACTCGTCCTCGCCGCCTTCGCGGCCTTCCACTGGTACGCGTGGCGTCGCCTCGTACGGGACACCACGGCCGGGCCAGGACCCGCCCGGCGGACCGGCACGGTGCTCTTCGCCGTCGCCCCCGTGCTGATGTTCACCGCCCTCGTGGCCGAGCGGGCGGGCGCTCCCTTCCTGCTGCAACAGGTGCTGGCCTGGCCCGGCTTCCTGTGGCTCGCCCTCTCGCTCTACCTGCTGCTCGCCCTCCTGGTGGGGGAGCTGGTACGTCCTGTGCTGCGGCGCCTGCTGGAGCGGGGCGACCGCGACGGCGGCCCCGGCGCGGAGCCCGCTGCCCCCGAGGGCAGCTCCGCGGTCGCACCCCCTGCCCCCGAGGGCAGCGCGGCCACCGCGTTCACCGCCCCGGAGGACGGCACGGCGACGGGGCCCACTGCCCCCAGGGACGGCACGGCCGACGCCAGGACTGCCCCCGAAGCCCTGG
>NZ_JASKYR010001139.1:0-2098 GCF_041028215.1 Streptomyces flavofungini | reverse complement strand
CTCCGGGGACCGCGTCACGGCGGTCATCACCGACCAGGGGCGCATCCCCTGCGACACCGTGGTCCTCACCCCCGACCTGCCGGTCGCCTACCGGCTGCTCGGGCACCGGCCCCGCCGCCCGCTGCCGCTGCGGCACTCCCCCTCCGCCGTCGTCCTGCACGCGGGCACCGACCGCACCTGGCCGGACCTCGCCCACCACACGATCTCCTTCGGAGCCGCCTGGAAGGAGACCTTCCGCGAGCTGACCGGCACCGGCCGCCTGATGTCGGACCCCTCGCTGCTCATCACCCGCCCCACGGCGACCGATCCGGCCCTCGCGCCGCCCGGACGCCATCTGCACTACGTCCTCGCGCCCTGCCCCAACACCGACATCGGCCCCGGCACCGCCGACTGGCACAGCCTCGCCCCGCGCTACCGCGACCGCCTCCTGCTCGAACTCGAAGGGCGCGGACTCGACGGGCTCGCCGCGGCCATCGAGGAGGAGTGCCTGGTGACGCCGGTCGACTGGACGGCACAGGGGCACGCGGCCGGTACGCCGTTCTCCGCCGCCCACACCTTCGCCCAGACCGGTCCCTTCCGGCCGCGCAACCTCGTGCGCGGCACGGTCAACGCCGTCCTCGCGGGCTGCGGCACCACGCCGGGCGTCGGCGTGCCCACCGTCCTGATCTCCGGCAAGCTGGCCGCCGCCCGCGTCACGGGCGGCGGACCGGTCCGTACCGCAAGGAGGCCGCGCCCATGACCGTCAGAGAACTCGACGCGGCAGGCATCACCGACCCCGCCCTGCGCGCCGCCTACCACCACTGCCGGCGCCTCAACGCACGCCACGGCACCACCTACTTCCTCGCCACCCGGCTCCTTCCCGTAGCCCGCAGACCGGCCGTGCACGCCCTGTACGGCTTCGCCCGCTGGGCGGACGACATCGTCGACGACCTCGACTCGCTCGCCACACCGGCCGAGCGGGCCACCGCCCTCGACCGCCTCAGGGACGACCTCGGGGCCGGGCTGCGCACGGGCGGCGGCGCGGAACCCGTCGTCACCGCCCTCGCGGACACCGCCGCCCGCTACGCCATCCCGGCCGAGCACTTCACCGACTTCATGGCGTCGATGCGGCAGGACCTGGAGGTCACCGAGTACGCCGACTACGACGCCCTGTACCGCTACATGCACGGTTCCGCCGCCGTCATCGGCCTTCAGATGCTGCCCGTACTCGGCACCGTCGTCCCCCGCGACGAGGCCGCCCCGCACGCCGCCGCGCTGGGCGTCGCCTTCCAGCTGACCAACTTCCTGCGGGACGTCGGCGAGGACCTCGACCGGGGCCGCGTCTACCTCCCCGGCGACCTGCTCGCCGCCCACGGCGTGGACCGTGCCCTCCTGCGCTGGAGCAGGGACACCGACCGCCACGACCGCCGCATCACCCGGGCGCTCAAGGCCGCCGCCGCACTGACCCGGGGCGTCTACCGCGAGGCCGCCCCCGGCCTCGCCATGCTCGACCCGCTCTCCCGCCCCTGCATCCGCACCGCCTTCGTGCTGTACGGGGGCATCCTGGACGCCATCGCCGACGGCGGGTACGCCGTGCTGCACCACCGGGCCGTCGTCCCCGGTCACCGCAGGGCGGCCGTGGCCGGTGACGGTCTTGTCCGGCTGGCCTCCGCGCGCCTGCGCCACCGCACCGGGGGCGGCGGGCGGATCGCCCCGGCCCCGAGCCTCCGGAGGGAAACCGCATGACACACCGCCGCTCCCCCGTGACCGGACGCCTGCCGCTGCGCCTGCGCCGACGCCCCGTGCCCTGGGAGCGCCAGCGGCCCACCTGGCGCGAGGCCAGGCCCGGCGTGATCGCCGGGGCCCTGAAGCGGGCGCTGGCCCGCCCGTCGGGGAACTGGTACGTGATCGGCGGCAGCCGGGAACTGGGCCCCGACCGCCCGCTCGGCCGTACCGTCGCCGGGACCGAGGTGGTCGCCTGGCGCGACGCCGGAGGCGTGCTGCGCGCCGGGCCCGGCAGTTGCCCGCACCTCGGCGCTCCGCTGCGGGAAGGACCCGTGCACTGCGGCACGCTGCTCTGCCGCTGGCACGGGCTCGCCCTGGACGGGCGGGCCAGGGC
>NZ_JASKYR010001138.1:0-1967 GCF_041028215.1 Streptomyces flavofungini | reverse complement strand
ACAGACGCCTCTCGGCGGACACCGTCGGCACCTTCGACACCAGCGTGGCCCCCGCCGACGTCGCCTTCGGCGACCAGGACGACCTGCATCTGGGCGCGCAGCGGGTGGCCCGCGAGATGGTGCGGCATCTGCGCCTGCCCGATGCCCGCGTGATCGTCTCCTTCCGGGAGATGCGGCACGCGGCCTCCGTCGAACTGGCGGCGGGCCCGGAGTACTTCGTCGAGCTCAACGACCGCTTCCGCACCCACCGGCGGGACATCGGCGCGGCCCTCGCCCACGAGGTCATGCACGTGTACCTGCACCGCCTGGACCTGACGTTCCCCGGCACCCGCGACAACGAGATCCTCACCGACACCGCCGCCGCCTACCTCGGCGCGGGCTGGCTGCTCCTCGACGCCTACCGCGAGGACGGCGCCTCCTCGCAGAAGCTCGGCTATCTGACCCCGGAGGAGTACGGATACGTGATCGCCAAGCGCGCGCTGGCCTTCGGCGAGGCCCCCGAGACATGGTTCACCAGCGCGCAGGCCTACACGGCGTACACCAAGGGGCTGGCCCAGGCCCGCCGCGACGAGCAGCGGCCCCCGCTGACGGCCGCCGGATGGTCCGGCAGACGGCGGTACGCGAAGGACCGGCGGTACGCGGCGGAGCGCGGAGGCACCGGAGCGGCGGACGGCGGCGCCGGGGAGGCCGGTGGCTATGTCTTCTCCGGCACAGGCGGCGTCGGGGGCGGGCGGACCGGTCCCCTGAGCGTCACGTTCCCGTGCCCGGTGTGCGGGCAGCGGATCAGGGTGCCGGTCCGGGGCCGGGTGCGGGCGAGGTGCGGGCTGTGCCGGACGGTACTGGAATGCGACACGTGAACGGGGAGAGCGCGCCGGGCGCCCTGGACGGACCGAGGGGACCGAGCGGGACTGCGGCCTAGGCGGGTGCCCAGTGCCCCGGGCGGTGCAGCGTGTCCGGGAGTTTCGTACGGGCGTCGCCCTTGGCCGCGTTCACCTGCGACTGGGTGAGGAACAGCGCGCCGGTGAGGTCCGCGCCCCGCAGATCCGCGTCCCGGAAGTCCACGCCGATCACGTCGGCCTCCCGCAGGTTCGCCTCGCGCAGGTCGGCGCCGATCAGATAGGCGCCGCGCAGGTCGGCGGCGCCGAGATCGGCGGCCCTGAGCCGTGCGCCGATGAGGTCGGCGCCCCGGCGCTGCTTCTTCCTTCCGCCGCCGCTGCCCTTGCGGACGAGTTCGCTGGTGCGCAGGAGCAGGACGTTGACGTCCTGGCGGTGCGCGGGGACGTCGACGCCGGCCACGCTGTCGGGTCCGCCCGCGGCCAGCTCTTCCGTCCTGGCGAGGGCCGCCTTCAGCTCACCCGCGATCGGGGCGGTCCGGGGGCGGCTCAGCGCGTCGGCCATATACCAGAGGAGTTCGTGGAGCTGCCGCATGACCGGGAAGACCTCGAACATCCGGCGGGCGGTGTCCTTGTCGGCCCGCCAGTCCACACCGTCGAAGGTGTGCTGCGAGACGTGCTGGCCCGCGCCGAAGCAGTCGTAGACCGTGCAGCCCTGGAAGCCCTTCCTCCGCAGGTCGCGGTGGATGCCGCAGCGGGAGTCCTCCCCCAGGTTGGCGCAGGGCTCGCCCGCGGCCTTGTCCACGGCGAAGTCCGAGGACCTGGTGAAGGTGAGCGCGACACAGCAGAGCCCGAAGCAGTCGGCGCAGTCCGCGCGGAGCGCCGCGCGGCCGTCCTCGACGAGGGGCAGCGCGACCCGCTCACGCTGACGCTCCGATGCCATGCGGACTCTCCTTCTGACGTGCCTGACGTGCCTGACGTGCGACGACGATCATTGTGCCGCGCGATCCGACGCCGGGCGCGAAGGTTGCGCGGCTCCTACGGGAAGCTCTCGGTGCCGGGCGCGAAGGTTGCGCGGCTCCTACGGGAAGCTCTCGGTGCCGGGCGCGACGCCTCGGGCGGCTCCTACGGGGA
>NZ_JASKYR010001137.1:0-1660 GCF_041028215.1 Streptomyces flavofungini | reverse complement strand
GCGCACCGGCGCCGCCCCCGCCGCCGGACAGCACGCCCTGAACGGGGTCCSGCGCCAGACCCGAGCCAGGCTCAGCGCTGCTCAGCAGTGCTTGTGGACGTAGCCCTTCTCGCCCGCGGGCAGGACGTCACGGTCGCGCAGGGTGATCGAGAGGTCCTTGCCCCAGGTGCGGCAGGCGGCGTCGAAGTCCTTCGTCCCGTACTCGATGTCGAAGACCTTCCCGTCGTACGCCTCCGCGAAGTCGGGGCACTCCTTGTAGCGGGCGCACTCCTCCGTCACGGCGAAGTCGAAGCCGATGCGGCGGTGCTCGTCGACCAGGTCGGTGGTGTTCTTCTGCGCGATGGCGAGGCCCGAGCGGTGGGCGCGCTGGGCGAGGAGGCGGGCGAAGGCCGCCGCGTCGTCGGCGGTGAGCAGCTCCTCGGAGCGCTCGTAGGAGTCCAGGTTGTCGGGCTCCACGGCGTCGAAGCCGGACTCGGCGCAGCCGTCGATCCACTTGCCGACGATCTCCGCGAGGGCGGTGCGCTTCTTCGCGGTGGAGATGTCGAGCAGCGGCTCGTTCCAGTCCTCGTCGATGACCGGGTCCCCGTCGTCGTCGCGGAGGATCAGGTCGGGGTGCTCGCGCTCCCACCAGCGTGCGGCCTTCTTGCCGGGCTGGGCCTGGAAGGCGTTGACGTAGCAGATGGAGTACAGGCCGGGCGCGGGCTTCGCCGAGCGGTCGCGGGAGACGGCCCGCGTCTTCGCCGGGGGGTCGTAGGCGCCGCCGAGCTGGTAGTCGAAGGCGGCGTCGGCGGTCGGCTGCCGTACGCCGTCCTTCGCGGGCCGGGAGGCGGACTCGCCGGGGTCCGCCGTGTCGGAGCCGCCGGACGAGCAGGCGGTGAGGGAGCTGAGGAGGGCGATGAGCAGCGCACCGCCGACGCCGGTGCGAAGGGCGCGCGAAGGGCGGTCCCTCCGGGTGTCGGCGGTACGGTTCTTGCTGGTGGGCCACATGATCCAGGTCACCGCACCAGGATCTCAGGGCCCCCTTCCCGCCTGCGCCCGGGGTGTCCGGTCAGGTCAGGTTCAAGGCTTTTGCCGTTTCCGCGGCCATGCCCGCCTCGCCCGCCGCGTTCGGGTGCACGGGGACGAAGTTGGTGCCGAAGAGGACCGGTTCGATCCACCGCTGACCCGCGGGCCTGCAGGCGTCGTGGGCGTCGGAGGCCGCGGCCAGGTCGACGAACGTGGTGCCGGTCTCGCTCGCGGCGCGCCGGGCGGCGCCGTTCAGATGTGCCTGGAGGTCGCGCAGGTAGGGGATGTCGCCCTCGGCGATGGGCATCTTGGCGAAGCAGCCGGGGACGGACGCGGCCGGAGTGATCCACGGGTAGCCGAGGATCGCCACCCGCGCCTTCGGCGACTTGGCCTTGATCTGGTTGAGCGAGGCCTTGAGCGCGGGGAAGGTGTTCTTGTCGATCTGGTCCTTGAAGCCGCTGCCGTACTTGTCCTTGCAGGGGCTGCCCTTGCCGCCGGAGAGGACGCCGGCGGTGCCGCAGGACAGGATCGCGTTGATGAAGGTGCCGTTGTCGTTGCCGCCGATGGTGAGGGTGACGAGCTGCGTGTCGCTCTTGAGCGCGTCGAACTGCGGGGCGACGCCCGGGTACTGGGCGGTGGTGAAGTGCTTGGTCTC
>NZ_JASKYR010001136.1:0-1716 GCF_041028215.1 Streptomyces flavofungini | reverse complement strand
GCCTCGGGAACCCGTGGGGCGCCGTCGGTGTATGAACAGGGGAAGCGCCCCGTCGAAGGGATCATGATCGTGCAACGACCCGCTGTTACCGCCGTGTTGGCCGCCGCTGCCGCCCTCGTCCTCACCGTCGGCTGCTCCTCCGGGGACGGCGAGGCCCCCGACGGCCGCGAGAGTCCGCCGAAGCCGGGCGGGTCCAGCGGGTCCGCCACCGGGAAGCCGGGCTCCGACGCCCCGCCGGAGAAGGGCTCGGCGAAGGTCACCCGCACCGTGGCCACCGGCCTGAAGTCGCCGTGGGGCCTCGCCGAGCTGCCCGGGGGCGACCTCCTCGTCTCCTCGCGCGACGAGGGGACGATCACCAGGGTCGACGCCAGGACGGGCAAGAAGACGGAGCTCGGCACGGTGCCCGGCGTCTCCCCCGGCGGCGAGGGCGGCCTGATGGGCCTCGCCCTCTCCCCCGCGTACGCCTCGGACCACATGGTGTACGCGTACTTCACCACGGAGTCCGACAACCGCGTCGCGCGCCTGCTGTACGACGAGAAGAAGCCCTCGGGGGAGCAGCTCGGCGCGCCCGACACCGTCTTCAAGGGCATCCCGAAGGGCTCGAACCACGACGGCGGCAGGATCGCCTTCGGCCCGGACAAGCTGCTGTACGTGGGCACCGGCGAGACGGGCGACACGGAGCTGGCGCAGGACAAGAAGTCGCTCGGCGGCAAGATCCTGCGCGTCACGCCGGACGGCGAGCCCGCCCCCGGCAACCCCTTCGGCGACTCGGCGGTGTACTCCTGGGGCCACCGCAACGTGCAGGGCCTCGCCTGGGACGAGGAGAAGCGGCTGTGGGCGTCGGAGTTCGGCCAGGACGAGTGGGACGAGCTGAACGAGATCAGGGCGGGCGGCAACTACGGCTGGCCCGAGGTCGAGGGCGTCGAGGGCAAGAAGGGCTTCCGCGACCCCGTCGTGCAGTGGCAGACCTCCGAGGCCTCACCGAGCGGGGTGGCCTACGCCGAGGGCTCGGTCTGGATGGCGGGGCTGCGAGGCGAGCGGCTGTGGCGCGTCCCGGTGCGCGGCGTGACCGCCACGCCGGAGCCGCAGTCCTTCCTCAAGGGTGCGTACGGCCGCCTGCGCACGGTGCTCGCGGCGGGCGGCGACAAGGTGTACGTCGTCACCAACGAGACGGACGGCCGGGGCACGCCGGAGAAGGGCGACGACAAGATCCTTGAGGTTCGGGTGAAGTAGCTCCGCGGCTTCAGGACTCCGGGGCCGCGTCCTCGCGGGGCGCGGGGACCGGCGGGCGCACGACCACCTTGCCGGACGACAGGTCTATCGGGCCCCGCCCGGGGTCGCCGTCGGCGAGGTCGACGCGGGTCAGTTCCAGGCGCTTCTGTTCGTCGTCGGTGTGCTTGCGGCCGGGCGCGAACAGGGCCTCTATCGCGTTGAACACTGCGCCTCCTCGGAGTGGAGATCCTGCCGTCAAGCGTAGGCGAGGCGGCAGGAAACCGGCCTGGAGAGCATCAGTGCAGGTCAGCGCCGCACCTCGGCCCGGTCGCCGCCCGTGGGGAAGAGCCGCAGGCGGTGGGCGAGCGCGGCGGCCTCGCCCCGTCCCGTCACGGAGAGCTTGGCGAGGATGTTGGAGACGTGGACGCTCGCCGTCTTCGGGGAGATGAACAGCTCCTCGGCGATCTGGCGGTTGCTGCGGCCCACCGCGACCAGGCGCAGGAC
>NZ_JASKYR010001135.1:0-2023 GCF_041028215.1 Streptomyces flavofungini | reverse complement strand
GCCCTCACCGGCGCCACCCCCCTGGACATCGGCCACTCCCTGGCCACCGGACGCTCCACCTTCGAGCACCGCGCCGTCCTGCTCACCGGCGTCGACGGCGTCCCCACCGAGACCGCCCGGGGCCAGGCCGCCGAACGCACCCTCGCCGTGCTGTTCTCCGGCCAGGGCTCCCAGCGCGCCGGAATGGGCCGCGAACTGTACGCGCGCTTCCCGGTGTTCGCGGCGGCCCTCGACGAGGTGTGCGCCCTGCTCGACCCGCACCTGGACCGGCCGCTGCGCGACGTCCTCTTCGCCGGGCGCCGCACCCCCGAGGCGGAGCTCCTCGACACCACCGGCTACACCCAGCCCGCGCTGTTCGCCTTCGAGGTCGCCCTCTTCCGCCTGATCGAGTCCTGGGGAGTGGCCCCCGAGTTCGTCGCGGGCCACTCCATCGGCGAGATCACCGCCGCGCACGTGGCCGGGGTGTTCTCCCTCGCGGACGCGTGCACACTGGTGGCCGCGCGGGCCCGCCTGATGCAGGAACTGCCCGCCGGGGGAGCGATGGTGGCCGTCCAGGCCACCGAGGCCGAGGCCACGCCCCGGCTCACCGCGGGTGTCGCCCTGGCCGCCGTCAACGGCCCCGACTCCGTCGTCCTCGCCGGTGCCGAGAGCGACGTCCTCGCCCTGGCCGCCGCGTTCGACGCCGAGGGCCGCAAGACCCAGCGCCTGTCGGTCAGTCACGCCTTCCACTCGCCGCTGATGGAGCCGATGCTCGCGGAGTTCCGCCGCGTCGCCCAGAGTCTGACCTACCACGAGCCGGTCCTCCCGGTCGTCTCCAACCTCACCGGCACCCTCGCCGACGAGCACCAGCTCACCGACGCCGAGTACTGGGTCGACCACGTCCGGGGCACCGTCCGCTTCGCCGACGGGGTGCGCGCCCTCGCCGACGCCGGGGCCGACGCCTTCGCCGAACTCGGCCCCGACGGCGTGCTCACCGCCCTCGCCCAGCAGAGCCTCGACACCGGCACCGACTCCGGCGCGGTGGCCGTGGCGGCGCTGCGCAAGGACCGCGCCGAGGAGCGCTGCCTGCTCACCGCGCTCGCCCGGCTGCACACCGCCGGTGTCGGCGTCGACTGGGCCGCCTGCTTCGACGGCACCGGCGCCCGCCGCACCGACCTGCCCACCTACGCCTGGCAGCACGAGCGCTACTGGCCGGTCCTGATGGCCGCCGCCGGAGACGTCAGCGCCGCAGGACTCATCTCCGCCGAACACCCGCTGCTCGGCGCCGCCGTCTCCCTGGCAGGAACGGACGGCGTCCTGTTCACCGGACGCCTCTCCGCCCAGACCCACCCCTGGCTGATGGACCACACCGTCGGCGGCATGGCGGCCTTCCCCGCCACGGGTTTCCTGGAACTCGCCGTCCGCGCGGGCGACCAGGTCGGCTGCGACCGCATCGACGAACTCACCCTCGCCAAGCCCCTCATCCTCACCGAGAACGCCGCCGCCGTCGTCCAGGTGTGGGTCGGCGCCCCCGACGAGAGCGGCGCCCGCCCGGTCACCGTCTACTCCCAGACCGCCGACGACCCCGAGCAGCGCTGGACCGAACACGCCTCCGGCCTCCTCAGCACGGGCGAGCGCACCGCGGAGTTCGACGCCGCCGTGTGGCCGCCCCGCGGCGCCGTCGCCGCGGATCTGGAGGGCTTCTACGAGCGCACCGAGTACGGCCCCGTCTTCCAGGGCCTGCGCGCCGTGTGGACCCGTGGCGACGAGGCCTTCGTCGAGGTCGCCCTGCCCGCGCAGGTCGACGACGCCGAGTACTACGGCATGCACCCCGCCCTGCTCGACGCCGCCGTGCAGTCCGTCGGCTACGCGGGCCTCGGCGACGGCAAGAAGCTCGTGCCGTTCTCCTGGTCCGGGGTCTCCCTGCACGCGGGCGGCGCCTCCGTCGTCCGGGTCCGCGTCGCCCGTACCGGCGAGGACTCGGTGTCCATCGCCGCCGTCGACGTCGAGGGCGCCCCGGTGCTCTCCGCCGAGTCGCTGAGCC
>NZ_JASKYR010001134.1:0-2153 GCF_041028215.1 Streptomyces flavofungini | reverse complement strand
TCCTCGACGAGATCGAGCAGGTCTGCACGCACGCCGCCGTGATGACACGGGCCGGCTGATCACCCAGGGCCCGGTGGCCGAGCTCGCGGCGGGCGCGCGCGGCAGGCTCGTCGTGACGACGCCCGACCCGGGCGAGGCGGCCCGAGTCCCCCCCCCCCCCCCCCCCCCCCCCCCCCCCCCCCCCCCCCCCCCCCCCCCCCCCCCCCCGGCCGAAGCCCCGGACGCGGACGCCGCGGGCCGCGACACGGACCTGGCCGATCTGAACGCGGCGCTGGTCGAGGCGGGCGTCCGCGTCCGGGGCTTCGGCCTGGAACGGGCCTCGCTGGAGGACGCGTTCGTGGCGCTGACGGGGGAGGGGTTCGATGTCGCGGGATGAGACCACGGACGGCGCGGCGGTGCCTTCGGAGGTGGCGGGCGTGGCGGTGCCTTCGGAGGTGGCGGGCGTGGCGGTGCCTTCGGAGGTGGCGGGCGTGGCGGTGCCTTCGGAGGTGGCGGGCGTGGCGGTGCCCACGGACGCGGCGGGCGTGAGCGGGGCGGTGGCGCGGCGGCCGCGCCCCCTGTGGACCCTCGGACTCTTCCGCAGCGAGCTGGCGATCACCTTCCGTCGCTGGCGGACCCTCGCGCTGCTCGCGGTGCTGGCCGCCGTGCCGGTCCTGGTCGGTGTCGCGGTGAGGATCGAGACGAGCGACGGCTCGACGATCGGCGGGGGCGGTGAGGGCGGCGGCCCCGCCTTCATCGCGCAGATCACCAACAACGGCCTGTTCCTGGTCTTCACCGCGCTCGCGGCGACGCTGCCGTTCTTCCTGCCGATGGCCATCGGCGTGATCGCGGGGGACGCCGTCGCGGGCGAGGCGAACGCGGGCACACTGCGCTATCTCCTGGTCGCGCCCGCGGGCCGCACCCGGCTGCTGCTCGCCAAGTACGCGACCACGCTGACGTTCTGCCTGGTCGCGACCCTGGTCGTCGCCGTCTCCGCGCTCGTGACCGGTGCCCTGCTCTTCCCGCTCGGCGAGGTCACCACGATCTCCGGCACCCGGATGAGCTTCGGCGAGGGGCTGCTCCGGGCCCTGCTGATCGCGCTCGTCGTGGCCGCGTCACTGGTCGGCGTCGCGGCGCTCGGCCTGTTCGTGTCGACGCTGACCAGCAGCGGGATCGCGGCGATGGCGACGACCGTCGGGCTGCTGATCACGGTCCAGATCCTCGACCAGATCCCGCAGCTCCACGCCCTGCACCCGTACTTCTTCTCGCACTACTGGCTGTCCTTCGCGGACCTGATGCGCGAGCCGGTCTACTGGGACGACCTGATCAAGAACCTCCAGATGCAGGGGCTGTACGCGGCCGTCTTCGGCTCGGCGGCATGGGCGAGGTTCGGCGCGAAGGACATCATGGCCTGACCCCGGGGCTACGCCTTGTCGTACGGGGCCTTGTCGTACGGGAAGCGCGCCAGCTCCGGCTCCTGGGCGAAGAACGTCTTGGCGCGGAGCAGGGCCTGCTCGTCGTCGAGTACGTTGCCGGGCTTGCTGCCGTTGCCGAGCAGGACGCCGCCGAAGTTCATCGGGAAGAACGCGGCGGTGTTGCGGAGCGTGCCGATGAGCGGCTCGGCGACCTCTTCCTCGCGGTGGGCGAGCGCCGTCACGCCCCACAGGGTGCGCCCCTTGAGGCTCTCCTTGAAGTCGATCTCCGGGATCTCGAGCCAGGCGTCCCAGAAGTCGAGGTAGCGCTTGGTGGTGGCGGAGACGGAGTACCAGTACAGCGGCGAGGCGATCACGATGTCGGTGGCTTCGAGCGTGGCGTCGAGGAGCAGCGCCTCGTGGTCACCGGCCGGGCGCGGGCGGGCCCGGGGGCGGCTGTCGTCGTGCCGGAGGTCCTCGAAGTCGGGCAGCGGCAGGTCCGACAGGTGCAGCCAGCGCTGCTCGGCGTCGGGCGGGAGCTGTTCGGCGGCCTTGCGGGCCAGGGTCTCGGTGTTGCCTCCCTTGCGGGCGCTGCCGAGGACGAAGAGGAACGTGCGGCTCATGGGGACCCCCTGAATGCGGATACGGCTGGTCATGGCGCTGGTCATGGCTGCTGCATTTCCTTGCGCGTGCACTATATGCATGCGCAAGGAAATGCGTCCAGGGCTTACGGAGCGCGCGCCCTCAGGGGCGTATGTGGAC
>NZ_JASKYR010001133.1:0-1826 GCF_041028215.1 Streptomyces flavofungini | reverse complement strand
CGACCACACGAACCAGCCGAGGCACCCGCACACCACCATCACCGTCACCGATGACGGCCTCCGGCTCATCCACCGCCAGCGCACCGAGCACCATCTCGGCGTCCACCGCACCCGGCACATCCAGCAGCCCGAAACGACCCGGATGCTCGGACACCGCCGACCGCACCAGACCCCGTACGGCAGCGGCGGCCAGGCCAGCGGCGCCCTCCGCATCCTGCGTGACGAAGACCAACCGGGAAGCGGCGAACCGCTCCTCCGCCAGCCACGCACGCACCAGCTCCAGCGCCCGCGCGGCGGCAGCATGCACGTAAGCCGCCACATCGACGCCCGCCGTGAGTTCGGCGGCATCGACCAGCACCGTCCCCGGGACCTCACCAGCAGCAGCCAGCTCCCCGAGGTCGGCGAACGCCACGAACCGCTCATCCGACAGGCCCGCGAGCCCCGTCTCCGCACCGAGCACACCCACCGGACCCGAATCGGCACCGGTGTCGACGGACCGGGCCGGAACCCACTCCACCTGGAACAGGGAGTCGCGGCCGGGGGCATCGAGCCTTCCGGCTGCCAGCGGACGCACGTTCAGGGACTCCACCGAGGCGACGGGCGCACCAGTGGGGTCGGCCAGTTCGAGGGCCATCGTGCCGTCGGCGTCGCGGGTGAGCCGCACGCGCAGCGCGGAGGCGCCGGAGGCGAGCAGCCGGACTCCGCCCCAGGAGAACGGCACCCCGCCCCGGCCGTCGTCGTCGAGCGCGAAGGCGTGCAACGCGGCGTCGAAGAGCGCCGGGTGCAGGCCAAAGGCGTCGCCTTCGGTCTCTTCCGCCAGGGCGACCTCGGCGAACAGCTCGTCGCCGCGCCGCCAGGCGGCACGCAGGCCCTGGAAGGTCGGTCCGTAGGCGAATCCGGCTTCGGCGAGCCGCTCGTAGCAGTCGCTCACGTCGACCGGCGCCGCGTCACGCGGCGGCCACACCGAGGCGTCGAAACCGGTCGGCGCCGCGTTTCCGGCAGCCGCCAGGACTCCGGTGGCGTGGACGGTCCACGGGGCCCCGGCCGCGTCCTCGGCGCGCGCGTGCACGCCGAAGGAGCACCGGCCGTCCTCGTCGGGTGTGCCGACCCGCACCTGAAGGTGGATGCCGCCGCGTTCGGGCAGCACCAGCGGGGCGGACAGGGTCAGTTCCTCGACGATGTCGCAGCCGACCTCGTCGGCGGCCCGTACGGCGAGTTCGAGCAGGGCCGTGCCCGGCACCAGTACGGCACCTTGCACGACATGATCGGCCAGCCACGGGTGGGACTGCGTCGAAAGCCGCCCGGTGAGGACCACGCCCTCCGTGCCCTCGACACCGGCGAGTTCGACGGCCGCCCCGAGCAGCGGGTGCCCGGCGGCTCCGAGACCTGCGGAGCGCATGTCACCGGCGCGCGTCGACACACCGGCGGGCCAGTAGCGCTGACGCTGGAAGGCGTACGTCGGCAGGTCGACGGCGCGGGCGCCGGTACCGGCGAGGACACCGGCCCAGTCCACGGTCACGCCATTGGTGTGCAGTTGGCCGAGCGCGGCCAGTGCGGTGCTCTCCTCGGCGCGATCCTTGCGCAGCAGCGGCACCAGGACCGCGTCCTCACCCGCGCTCTCGCGTGCCATGCCGCTCAGCACACCGTCCGGGCCAAGCTCCACGAACCGTGACACACCCTGCTCCACCAGGGCGCGCACACCGTCGTCGAAGCGGACGGCCTGACGGACATGGCTCACCCAGTAATCCGGGGAGGTCAACGTACCCGCCTCGGCGAGCTGTCCGGTCACATTCGAGACCACCGGCAGCTTCGGCTCACCGAACGAC
>NZ_JASKYR010001132.1:0-2031 GCF_041028215.1 Streptomyces flavofungini | reverse complement strand
ACTTCGTGCTCGGCGGGGGCGGCTCCGCCTCGGTCGAGGACGACGGGGCGCACAAGCTGGTGCTGCCCGCCTCGGTGGGCGAGTACAAGAAGGGCGGCAGCGGCGACGCCCCCGACGACGGCCCGCTCGGCTCCGGCGACAGGAAGAACGCCGCGGAGCTCGGCATCAAGGACGCGGAGAACGTCGCGGCCGCGTACCAGTCGGGCCAGATCCTCAAGGGCGGGAAGCAGATGAGCTTCCAGGGGATGTACGGCGAGATCGAGGACCCGGAGAAGGCGGTCGACGACGGCTTCGCCAAGGCCGAGGAGAACGCGGAGAAGGAGTCCGCCAAGTCCAGTGACCCCGACGAGGAGATCGAGTTCGTCGGCAGCCCCGAGTCCTTCGAGCCCGACGGCCTCGACAACGCCGTGATGAAGTGCCGGAGCGCGAACATCAAGGACGACGACAAGGAGACCCGGCTCCCGATCTGCATCTGGGCGGACCACAGCACGTACGGCATCGTCTTCGGCATCGACGCCACGGCCATGCTGAAGGGCGGCGACGGCATCCCCACGGACGACGTGGCGCGGTTCGCCACCGACCTGCGCGAGGCGGCCCGCGTCAAGGCGTGAGCACGCGCATCCCGCAGAGGTGCGCATATCCGCCGTAGGTGCGCACAGGTACCGCACAGGTGAATGAAGGGTCCGGAAGTGCCGAGCGCTCCGGACCCCTCGCACATCCGGCCCAGGTCCGTGCTCTGGTACAGCCCTTCAACAACTGCGCATCGATCCGGTCCCGCCGCCCCGCGCCCTCCCCGCGTCCGACAGGATGTTCGTCAGACATAAGCATCGGGAGGGAACCCCAGTAATGAGCTACAACCAGCCGGGCCCGTACGGCGGGCAGCAGCCACCGCAGCCCGGTCCATACGGCCAGCAGCCGCAGCAGCCTGGCCCCTACGGCCAGCAGCCGCAGGCCCCGCAGCCCGGCTACGGCTACCCCCAGCAGGCCCCGCAGCAGGGCTTCAGCCAGCCCCAGCAGCCCGGCCCCTATGGTCAGGGCCCCGGTCAGTTCCCGCCCCCGCCGCCGGGCGGAGGCGGCGGCGGGAAGAAGGTGGGACTCGCCATCGCCGCGGTCGTCGTGGTCGCCGCGGCGGCGGTCGGCGGCTACTTCGCCTTCGCGGGCGACGACGACAAGGGCGGCAAGAACGGCGGCTCGTCGAACGTGGCGGGCGGCGGTGACGACGGCGGCGTCAAGGACGACGGCCCGCACAAGCTGACGACGCCGGAGACGGTCCTCGTCGACTACAAGAAGAAGCCGGGCAACGGCGGCACCAGCGGTGTCGACCTCGACAAGGCCGAGGCGGCCGGCGTGAAGAACGCCAAGGACGTGACCGCCCAGTACCAGTCGGGCAGTGACGACAACCCGATGGCGCAGAAGATCCTCAGCTTCGGCGGTGTCTACGGCGAGATCGACGACCCCGAGGGCGTCGTCGACAAGATGTTCGCCAACGCCGAGAAGAAGCAGCAGGAGGGCGCCACCGCCAACGGCGGCAAGGTCACGCTGGTGGGCAGCCCGAAGGAGTACACGCCGAGCGAGCTCGACGGCGCCGTGCTCAAGTGCCAGGAGATGAAGGTCGACATCGGCGGCGGCGCGGGCACCACCGGCTCCACGACCGGCTCCACCGGATCGAAGGCCATGTCCGCCTCGACCTGCATCTGGGGCGACCACAGCACCATCGGCTACGTCGTCGGCACCGACGTGGCGAGCGCCCTCTCCGGCTCGTCCGTCGACCTCGACGAGGCCGCCACCACCTCCGCCAAGCTGCGCAAGGAGGTGCGCGTCAAGCTCTGACGGCACGCCGCCCGAACGACGCCGGAAAACGGGGCCCTGGTCCGCGGACCGGGGCCCCTGCGTCAGGATGGCGGCATCACACCAGCGCTCCCAGGGGGAACCACGCCATGAGCCACCACCAGCCGGGCCCGTACGGCGGCCAGCAGCCACCGCAGCCCGGCCCGTACGGCCAGCAGCCACCGCAACCGGGCCCCTACGGCC
>NZ_JASKYR010001131.1:0-2532 GCF_041028215.1 Streptomyces flavofungini | reverse complement strand
ATGCCGAGCGGGCGGGCGCCGTCGCCGTCCAGGTCCGCGTCGGCACCCCCGAGGCCTCCGGCGCCCGCCCGCTCGGCATCCACTCCCGGCCCGCCGACGCCGCCGACGACGAGCCCTGGACCCAGCACGCCACCGGTGTGCTGACCCCGGGCGAGCACTCCGTGCCCTTCGACGTCCCCTCCTGGCCGCCCGCCGACACCGACCCCGTCGACCTCGCCGGATTCTACGAACGCACCGAGTACGGGCCCGTCTTCCAGGGACTGCGCGCCGCCTGGACGCGCGGCGACGAGGTCTTCGCCGAACTCGAACTGCCCGACCGCGCCGACGACGCCGCCCTGTTCGGGCTGCACCCCGCCCTGCTCACCGCCGCCCTGCACGCGGTGGAGTACGTCGACCTCAAGGACGCCGACCAGGGACTCCTGCCGTTCTCCTGGGCCGGTGTCACCCTGCACGCCTCCGGCGCCGCCCGGCTGCGGGTGCGGATCGCCAAGGCGGGCGAGGACACCGTGTCCCTCGCGGCCGTCGACACGACCGGGCGGCCCGTCCTGTCCGTGGAGGCACTGGCCCTGCGGCCCTCGTCCGCCGCCCGCCTCCTCGGCCCCGGCGCCGCCGACCGCGCCTCCCTGCTCGGCCTGGAGTGGGTCCCCGCCGAACCCGGCGACGCGCCCGCCGCCACCGGCCCCCGTGTCGCCCTCGGCACCGACCCCTTCGCCACCGGCACCACCCTCACCTCGCTCACCGAGGTCACCGAGGACGGCACGCTCGTCCTGGTGCCCCTCGGCAGCGGCCATGACGCCCGTACGGCCGACGGCGGCGATCCGGCCACCGTCACCCACGACACCACCCGCGCCACCCTCGCCCTCCTCCAGGAGTGGCTCGGCGCCCCGCGGCCCACCGGGTCCCGCCTCGTCTTCGTCGCCCGCGGCACCGTCGCCGCCCGGCCCGGCGACCCGGCAGCCGACCCCGCGGGCGCCGCCGTGTGGGGCCTGATCCGCACCGCCCAGGTCGAACACCCCGGCGCGTTCGCCCTCGTCGACCTCGAACCCGGTGCGCCGCTGCCCCTGGACGAGGTCCTCCCCGCCGACGAACCCCAGATCGCCGTCCGCGACGGACACGTACTCGTCGGACGCCTCGCCCCCCTGGACCCGCCCGCGGCCCAGGACGGCCCCGAGCGCCCCGACGCCTTCGGCGGCGCCCGCGGCGGCACCGTCCTGATCACCGGCGGCACCGGCACCCTCGGCGCCGCCACCGCCCGCCACCTGGTCACCCGCCACGGCGTCACCCGGCTCCTGCTCGCCGGACGCCGTGGCCCGGACGCCCCCGGCGCCGACGAACTCCGCGCCGAACTGGCCGACCTCGGCGCCCACGTCACCCTCGCCGCCTGCGACATCGCCGACCGCGACGCCCTGGCCGCGCTGCTCGCCGCCATACCCGCCGAGCACCCCCTCACCGGCGTCGTGCACGCCGCGGGGGTCCTGGACGACACCGTGGTCACCTCGCTGACGCCGGAACGCCTCGCGGCCGTGCTGCGGCCCAAGGTGGACGCCGCCTGGCACCTGCACGACCTGACCCGGGACCTCGGCCTCGACGCCTTCGTCCTGTACTCCTCCATCTCCGGCGTCACCGCCCGCGCCGGACAGGCCAACTACGTGGCCGCCAACAGCTTCCTCGACGCCCTCGCCCAGCACCGCGCCGCCCAGGGCCTGCCCGCCCTGTCCGTCGCCTGGGGCGCCTGGGACCTGGACAACGGCATGGCGGGCGACCTCCTCACCGACACGGGCCGCCAGCGCATCCGCTCCGGCGGCATCGACCTCCTGCCCCGCGACCGCGCCCTCGCCCTGCTCGACACGGCCCTGGAACTCGACACCCCCCTGGTGGTCGCCACCGTCCTGGCGACACCCCCGGGCATCGTCCGCCCCGACGACGTGCCGCCCCTCATGCGCGGCCTCGTCCGCGCCCCGCGCCGCACCGCGTCGGCCGCAGGGTCCGCCCCGGCCCGATCCGTCGAACCCGGCAACTTCCGGGAGCACTTCGCCTCCCTCGGCGCCGCCGAACAGGAGACCGCCCTGCTCGACCTGGTCGTCGCCTGCTCCGCCGAGCTCCTCGGGCACACCGACACCGCCGACGTCGACGCCGACCGCGACTTCCTCGAACTCGGCTTCGACTCCCTGATCGGCATCGAACTGCGCCGCAAGCTCAGCGAGGCCACCGGACTCCAGCTCCCCGCGAGCATCGTCTACGACAGCGGCTCCCCGAGCGGCCTCACTGCCTGGCTGCGCACCGAACTCGGCGCCCAGGGCGGCGCCGCCCCGCAGACCGGCGCCGCCGGAGGCCCCGCCGAGAACGACTCGATGGAACGCCTCTTCCTCGACGGCCTCGCCCAGGGCAAGCTCCGCGAGGCCCAGCGCATGCTCGCCACCGTCGCGGCCCTCCGCCCCTCCTTCGAGGTCACCGCCGAGCTGGAGGACCTGCCCTGGCCGGTGACGCTCGCCGAGGGCCCCGCCCCGTCCCGCCTCATCTGCGTCAGCGCCC
>NZ_JASKYR010001130.1:0-1607 GCF_041028215.1 Streptomyces flavofungini | reverse complement strand
GGTCCGGCCTCCCGGCGGGCTCAACCCCTGGTCAGCAGCAGCCGCTCCAGGACCACGGCGATGCCGTCGTCCTCGTTGGACGGCGCCAACTCGTCGGCGACAGCCTTGAGTTCCGCATGGGCGTTGGCCATGGCCACGCCGTGGCCCGCCCAGCGGAACATGGGGATGTCGTTGGGCATGTCACCGAAGGCGATGGTGTCGTCGGCCGTCAGACCCAGCCGCTCGGCCGCGAGCGCGAGGCCGGTCGCCTTGGTGACCCCGCACGGCTGGAGCTCCACCGTGCCCGGCCCGGACATCGTCACCGTCGCGAGGGATTCCACCGCACCCCGCGCCACCGCCGCCAACTCGTCGTCGGCCAGCCGGGGATGGCGCAGCAGCACCTTGCTGATGGGCACCTCCCAGAGCACGTCACGACAGGGCACCCGCACCGCGGGCAGCGTGGGGTGCGGCATCTCGTACCCCGGCTCGATCAGCGTGAGCCCGTCCACACCGTCCTGGTCGACGGCCGCGGCGACCTGCCCGACCTCCGCCTCGATCTTGCCGAGCGCCACCTCGGCGAGCCCGCGGTCCAGGGTCACCGACCACTCCATGCGGTCCGCCCCGGCGTCGTAGAGCTGCGCGCCCTGCCCGCAGACGGCGAGGCCGTCATAGCCGAGGTCGTCCAGGAGGGGCCGCACTCTGGGCGCGGGCCGCCCCGTCACGATCAGGTGCCGGGCCCCCGCCCCGCCGACGGCGGCCAGCGCACGCCGCGACCGTTCCGAGACCGTGTCGTCGCCGCGCAGCAGCGTCCCGTCCAGGTCAGTGGCGATGAGTGCATATGCGAGGGCAGCGGCCATGATCCAGAGAATACGGATCCTGAGCCCCGCAGGAAGCGGCTTGACAAGGCCCGTGCGGACCGGGGTGCGACGGGGCCCGAAGCGGTTCATCACAACGTGGAGGATCGACCCGCACGACGGCCTTTACCCCGCCCCCGAAGGACGTTGGGACCGGAACTGAACACTCCGGCAAGACTTATCCGGTCATTGCGAACTCTTTGGACACTGCCGCAACAGGGGGCAGCGCACGTAACGTGTGGCACACCCCTTAACGGAAAGTGAGGCAGGTACGCATGTCCGAGCAGACCCCGCTCGACCCGGCCGCCGGCGACCCCTCCGGTCTCTCCGGAAGCGACCCCGTCGGCCGCTCGGAGGGCACCGCGCCCGGCCCGTCCGAGGGTGACCCCTTCGGTCTGCCCGAGGGCGACCCCTTCGGGCCGCACAACCTTCCCTACGGCGTGTTCTCCCTCGCCGGGGAGCGGAACGACCAGCGCAGGGTCGGAGTGCGGCTCGGTTCCCACGTCCTGGACGCCGGCGCCGCGGCCGCCGCGCTCGGCTCCCCCTACGTCTCGCTCCTGGCCCGGCCGACGCTGAACCCGCTGCTCGCCGCGGGCCGCATCGCCTGGTCCGACGTGCGCCGTGCCCTGACCGCCTGGCTGACCGTCCCCTCCCACCGCGACGCCGTGCGCCCGCTGCTGCACCACCTCTCCGACGTCACCCTGCACCTGCCGTTCGAGGTGGCGGACTACGTCGACTTCTACGCCTCCGAGCACCACGCGAGCCACCTGGGCC
>NZ_JASKYR010000113.1:0-15115 GCF_041028215.1 Streptomyces flavofungini | reverse complement strand
CACCCGCACCCACACCCCGACCGGCCCCCCCCCCCCCCCCCCCCCCCGTGACGATGTGGGGGTGGGTGCGTGGCCGCGCTCGGATGTGCGGCGGCGCTCACGGAGCCCTCCCACAGCGCGAGGGACATCCGCTGTCCGGCGTCCGCCCAGGCGGGCGGTGTCCGTACGACCAGGTGAAGCGGCGACGCGGCGGCACGCCGGTAGCGCGCCAGGGAGAGGGTGAGGCCGGGCCGGAGCCGCCCGTCGGGGGCGATCCGGGGCATGTGCCAGCGCAGCAGATCGGGCGCGAGGCGGCGCAGATCAGCGCGGAGGAGGTCGAGGAGTTCGGTGCCGTGGCGGTCGCGGACGGCGCGTGGATCGAGGTCGACGTCGACACGGGCGGCGGCACAGGCCCCCGCCCAGTCACCGACCGTACGTCGTGCGGTCGCGGTCTCGATCATGGACGGTGGCACGGCGTACTGACGTACGCGCTGCCACATCTGGAGGTGGGGCGGGATCTCGTGCGCGAAGTGATGTGCCATCAGCACTCACCTTGCGCGGACGAGTCCCCCGTTCCGTACGAGGAGGAATTCATCATCGGCGGCATCGTAACCACACGCGTGTCGATCTGTCAGCCGAGTTGCGCCGCGGGCCGCGTGCTCGCTCAGCCAGGTACGGCCGCCGTCTCCTCGTCCTCGCGCATCAGCTCGGCGAGTCTGAACGCCTCCTCGATGAGTGTCTCGACGATCTTCGACTCCGGTACGGTCCTGACGACCTCGCCCTTGACGAAGATCTGCCCCTTGCCGTTGCCCGACGCGACACCGAGGTCCGCTTCCCTGGCCTCCCCGGGGCCGTTCACCACACACCCCATGACGGCCACGCGCAGCGGGATGTCCATGCCCTTCAGTCCGGCCGTCACCTCTTCGGCCAGCTTGTACACGTCGACCTGCGCGCGTCCGCAGGACGGGCACGACACGATCTCCAGTCCACGCTGCTTGAGGTTCAGGGACTCCAGGATCTGCAGACCCACCTTCACCTCCTCGGCGGGCGGTGCGCTCAGCGAGACGCGGATGGTGTCGCCGATGCCCCGGGACAGCAGCGCGCCGAAGGCGACGGCCGACTTGATGGTGCCCTGGAAGGCGGGGCCCGCCTCCGTCACGCCGAGGTGCAGCGGGTAGTCGCATCGCTCGGCGAGCTGCCGGTACGCCTCGATCATCACGACGGGGTCGTTGTGCTTGACGGAGATCTTGATGTCCCGGAAGTCGTGCTCCTCGAAGAGCGACGCCTCCCACAGCGCGCTCTCGACCAGCGCCTCGGGGGTCGCCCTGCCGTACTTCTTCAGCAGACGGCGGTCGAGCGAGCCCGCGTTGACCCCGATGCGGATGGGGGTGCCGCGGTCCTTGGCGGCGCGTGCGATCTCGCGGACCTTGTCGTCGAACTGCTTGATGTTGCCCGGGTTGACGCGGACGGCGGCGCAGCCCGCCTCGATGGCGGCGAAGACGTACTTCGGCTGGAAGTGGATGTCCGCGATCACCGGGATCTGCGACTTGCGCGCGATCGTCGGCAGGGCGTCGGCGTCGTCCTGGGTGGGGCAGGCGACGCGGACGATCTGGCAGCCGGACGCGGTGAGTTCGGCGATCTGCTGGAGCGTCGCGCCGATGTCGGAGGTGCGGGTCGTGGTCATGGACTGGACCGAGACCGGGGCGTCACCGCCCACGGGTACCGTCCCCACGTGGATCTGGCGGCTGGTGCGTCGCGGGGCCAGTCTCGGCGGCACCGTCGGCACTCCAAGAGCGACAGGCATGGGTGTTCCGTTCCTCAAGAGGGGCGCCGCCGGATGTCGGCGAAGCCGTGGGCAATGGGGCGGCGGCGCCGGGCTCAGACCTCGCGGTCGACGATGAACCGTCCGAGCGCGAGGAGTTCGCTCCGCGCCCCGGGGTCGAGCTCGGTGTCGCGCAGCGCGTCCTCGGCCAGCGCGGTCCGCCGGGTGGCCTCGGCCAGCGCCCAGTCGCGGCTTCCGGAGTCCTCGATCAGTGCCGCCACGCGCCGCAGTTCCGCCTCGTCGGGTTCGCCGGGGGTGGCGAGCCAGGAGGACAGCTCGTCGCTGAGCGGTCCATCCTGGTTCAGGGCGTGGCTGACCGGCAGGGACTTCTTGCGGGAGCGCAGATCGGAGTGGACCGGTTTGCCGGTGACGGCCGGGTCGCCCCAGATGCCGAGCAGGTCGTCGACGAGCTGGAAGGCCAGGCCGAGCCGGTCGCCGTAGCGTGCCAGGGCGTCCACCGTCGCCTCGGGTGCCCCGGCGAGGACGGCGCCGATGGCGGCGCTGGCCGAGAGGAGCGCGCCGGTCTTGCCCGCGGTCATGTCGACGCACTCCTCGACGGTGACGTGCGCGCGCCGCTCGAAGGACAGGTCCTGGACCTGGCCGCGGATGAGCTGGCGGGTGGTGCGGGCCAGCAGCCGCGCGGCGGGCGCCGCCGTCGGAAGACCGCTGTCGAGGAGCACCTCCTGGGCGAGCGCCAGCATCGCGTCACCGGTCAGGATGGCGCTGTCGGGCCCCCACAGTTTCCATACCGTGTGCCGGTGGCGGCGCTTCTCGTCGCCGTCCATCAGATCGTCGTGCAGCAGGGAGAAGTTGTGCACGAGCTCCACGGCGACGGCGCCGGGCAGGGCGATCTCCGGCGGAGCGCCGACCGCCTCGGCCGAGAGCAGCGCGAGCGCCGGCCGTACGGCCTTGCCCGCGTCGGCGCTGGTGGGCATGCCCGCGGCGGTGATCCAGCCGAAGTGGTAGGCCGCCTGGTGGCGTGAGCGGTGGTCGAGCCGGTCGACGGCGGCGCGCAGCGCCGGGGTGACCGTGACCCGGCCGTGGCTGAGGCAGGCGGGTGCGGTGCTCATGCGGGCACCTCCGCGCGCCAGGGTTCGGTGGGGTCGTCGAAGATGCTGACGACCTGGCGCATGATGCGCCGTTCGGCCGGGTCGAAGGCCTGCTTGGCGTGGATGGTGCCGAGCTGGTCCCACATGACGATGTCGCCGGGCCGCCAGGTGTGGGCGTAGGTGTGTTCGGGCCTGCCCGCGTGCGCGAGGAGTTCGTCGAGCAGCTTGCGGCTGGCGTCGGGGGCGAGGTCGACGACGCGTTTGGTGTTCAGGCTGCTGACGTAGACCGACTGGCGGCCGGTGCGCGGGTTGCGGGCGATCAGCGGGTGGATGGTCGAGGTGCCGTCCTCGGGCTGGATCGGCGCGGTGTTCTCGCCGAGGGACACCTCGCCCTGGAGCTCCTCCTCGATGGTCTCCTCATAGCCGGTGCGCAGGGCGTGGCGGACCCGGTAGGAGTGCAGACGCCCGCGCTCCTCGGGCGACAGGGACTCGTACAGGGCGTACATGTCGGTGAAGAGGGTCTCTCCGCCGCCGGAGGAGGGCACTTCCATGGCTTCGAGGAAGCCGATCTGGGAGACCCGGGGGCGGAAGGAGTAGTCGGTGTGCCAGCCCATCCACTCGGCGTCGCCGACCCCGATCTTGCGGCCGTCCTCCACCAGGTTGGAGACGATCAGAATCTCGTTGTGATCGGGGTGGGCGCCGCTGGTCAGGCCGGTTTTCGGGATGTGGCCGAAGTGTCGTCCGAAGGCCAGGAACTCCTCGTGGGTGGGGGTGTCGTGGCCTCGGAAGACGAGGACGAGGTGCTCGTCGAGCGCCGCCCGGATCTCCTCGGTCGTGGCCTCGTCCAGGTCGCCGGTGACACGGGCGCCGTGCACGACGGCGCCGAGAGCGGCACCGGGTATCGGCGTCAAGTCCATGGCGTTTCCGCCTTTCGGGTACGGGGTTGGGGTGATCAGCGCAGTTCGAGGCCGGCGAGGTCGCCCGCGTCGCGCCAGCGCCTGAGGATGTTCACGAACTCCACGGAGCCGCCGCCGTAGCTGGAGTTGAGCAGGGGCATGCCGCCCGGGTTCCCCTCGTTGTTGTAGAGGCCGGGGGTGCAGTTCTCCAGGAAGCTCAAGTCGTTGGCGGCGAGCCGGAGGATCTCCTCGACCCACTCCTTCTCTCCTGCCTCGGAGGCCTCCACGATCCGGTGGCCGCGCTCCTCGACGGACTTGACGATGTGTGCGAGGTGGCGGGTCTGCTCGCCCAGCATGTAGGCGATGTTGACGTGCCGGCCGGCCTGGATCTTGGAGAGGATGAAGCAGTTGGGGAAGCCGTTCACCTGGAGGCCGTGCAGCGTGTGCGCACCGTCCGCCCACTTCTGCGACAGCCTGACTCCGCCGCGCCCGACGATGTCGTAACCGGCGCGGTCGGTGTAGGGGACGGCGAACTCGTGCTCGTAGCCGGTGGCGAAGATGAGGCAGTCCACCGGGTACTCCCGGCCGCCCGCGACGACCCCGGCCGGGGTGAGCCGTTCCACGCCCTGCCCCTGGGTGTCGACCAGGGTCACGTTGGGCCGGTTGAAGGTCTGGAGGTAGCCGTCGTGGAAGCAGGGCCGCTTGCAGTACACGCGGTAGTACGGCTTGAGGGCGTCGGCGGTCGCGGGGTCGGTGACGATGCTGTCGATGCGGGCGCGCAACTCCTCCATCTTGAGGAAGTCCGCCCGCTCGGCCGCGAGGGCCCGTTCCTTCGGGTCTCCCCCGGTGTCTCCGGTGGGCAGGATCGCGGCGGCCAGCTTGGCCGTGGTCTGCGTCCAGCGGTCCTGGACCAGGTCCTCGTCCTGCGGGAGGCCGGAGGTCAGCGCGTGGAAGTTCTCCATGCGGCGCTGCTGCCAGCCCGGTTCGAGGTGGTCGGCGAAGTCGGGCGGGGTGGGCCGGTTGCCTCGCACGTCGACCGTGGCCGGGGTGCGCTGGAAGAGCACGAGCTGCTCGGCCCACTCGGCGAGGTGGGGGGTCAGCTGGATGGTCGTCGACCCGGTGCCGATGACACCGACCTTCTTGTCCTTCAGCCCCGTCAGATGGCCGGTGCTGTCGCCGCCGGTGTAGTCGAAGTCCCAGCGGCTGGCGTGGAAGGAGTGCCCGGCGAACGTCTCAAGGCCGGGCAGTCCGGGGAGTTTGGGGCGGTGCATCAGTCCGATCGACATGGCGACGTACCGGGCCCGGATCAGATCGCCGCGGTCGGTGCTGACCAGCCAGTGACCGGCGGCCTCGTCCCAGCGCAGCTCGGTGACCGCGGTCTGGAAGAGGGCGTCGCGGTAGAGGTCGTACTTGCGGGCGATCCGCTGGAGGTGGGCGAAGATCTCGGGTCCGGTGGAGTACTTCTCGGTGGGTATCGTGCCGGTCTCTTCGAGCAGCGGCATGTAGATGTAGCTCTCGACGTCGCACCGGACGCCGGGGAAGCGGTTCCAGTACCAGGTGCCGCCGACGTCACCGGCCTCGTCGATCAGCCGGATGCGGTCGAGGCCGGTCTCCTCGCGCAGGTGGGCGCCGGTCAGCAGGCCGCCGATACCGGCGCCGACGATGGCGACGTCCACCTCGTCGGTGAGCGGTTCGCGCTCCTGGCGCTCGGTGTAGGGGTCGCGCGCGTAGCGGCTGAAGTCGCCGCGCGCGAACTGGTAGGTGCGTCCGACGCCGCGCTTGTCGCGCTCCTGCCGGTACTTCTCCCGCACCGCTTCCAGATCGATGGTCACTGTTTCTTCGCTACGGTCGTCGCCTTCGGCGCGGGCCACAGCTCCTCCTCGGGGGAAGGGGGCGAAAGGGAGACATGACGCGTCACGTCGTCGAACTGCTCGCGCAGCCGCGGCGGGGCGTCGGGGTTGCTGAAGAGGTAGAAGCGGTCGGAGCCGAGGGCGTCCCAGACGAGCCCGGCGACGTGTTCGGCGCTCACCGAGGTGGCACCGCCCGCGCCGCGCGGGGCCGTGAGGCCCTGGACCATGGGTGTGTCGACCCGGCCGGGGCAGAGCACCGACACCTTGATCCCGGTGTCCCGCAGATCGGCGCGCAGGCTGCGGGCGACGGCGAGGTCGGCGTGCTTGGAGGCGGCGTAGGCGGCGCTGCCCGCGCCGACGACGAAGGCGGACATCGAGGCGGTGTGGATCAGGTGGGCGGGCCTGCGGCGCTCCAGGAGGCGGGGGACGAAGGCGCGGGCGATCAGGACGTGCGCCCAGTGGTTCACCTCGAAGACCTGCCGCATCTGCTCCAGCGGCACCTCCCAGAGGGGCAGGCCCACGGGGCCGAGGACCCCGGCGTTGTTGCACACCACGTCGATGTCACCGAGCCGGTCGAACGCCGTGTCCGCGAGGTGCCGGACGGCGTCGGGGTCGGTCAGGTCGGCGGTCACGGCGGTGACCCGCGCGCCCGCCGCGGTGAGTGCGGCGGCCTCGCGGTGCAGGGACTCGCCCTCGATGTCCGCCATGACCACGGCGGCACCGGCCCGTGCGAAGCGGGCGCTGAGGGCGCGGCCGATGCCACTGGCCGCGCCGGTCACCACGGCCGTACGGGCCTGGAAGTGAGCCGGTCCTTCGGGTCGGTGCGCTGGTCCGTTCGGTGGGTGCACTTGGCTGTCTCCGCTTCTGCGCGCGGGTACGCCGAAGGACGGCGCGCCGGTGCCGGTGAGAAGGTCTGGATCAGAGCGCGCCGTCCTGGGGGCGCGATGTCAGCGGGGGTCGGGGAGTTTCAGACTGATCACGAAGACGATCACTGAGAGACATCCCAGGAGGGCGAGGACGAGTACGGCCGCCGACGAGGTCGACAGCGAGTCGGCCAGGGAGATGTAGAGCGACCCGCCGACCGTCGCGCCCAGCGCGGTCGCCATCTGCTGGCTGGTCACCAGCACACCGCTGCCCATACCGGCCTGCGCGGGGGGTACGTCGGCGAGGATCATCCGGAACAGCGTCGGGCCGATCAGGGCCGCGCCCGCGCCGAAGAGGCCGATCCCGAGCAGGACGAGCGTCAGGGAGGGGTGCGGCCAGCCGAGACGGATCACCAGGGCGAGGAGCAGCACGCCCGTGCCCTGGATGACGGCGCCCAGGGTGACGATCCGGCCGCCGAGGGCCGCCGAGATCTTCGGGGTGAACTGCGCGACGGCGAAGAAGGCGACGGCGAACGGTGCGAGGCCTCCGCCGGATTCGAGTCCGTCGAAGCCGAAGTGGCCCTGCGCGACCAGGGCGTAGACGAACAGGAAGGCGCCGAAGCTCGCCGAGAACGGCACCATCGCGGCCAGCCCCCTGCGCATCCCCGGGTGGGAGAGCACCGTGGGGGACAGCAGCGGTGAGCCGCCCCGCGCCTCAAGACGGCGCTCGGTGCGCATCAGCGCCAGCGCTCCCGCCGCGGCGACCGCGAGGAGCGACCACAGCCACAGCGGCCAGCCGAGGTCGGGGCCCGCCACGACCACGGCCAGGACACAGACCATGGTGACGCCGAACAGGCCGGTGCCCAGCGGGTCGAAGCCCGGCTTGGTGCCGGCCTTGCTCCCGGGGACGCGCCGGACGGCGAGGAGCGCGGCCACGCCGATGGGCACATTGATCGCGAAGACCGCCCGCCAGCCCATCCCCGCGACGTCGAGGGAGACGAGGAGTCCGCCCAGGATCTGCCCGATGACCATGCCGAGGGCCGCGGTCGCGCCGTACATGCCGATCGCGCGGGCGCGCGCCTGGCCCTCGGTGACCGCCTGGATGGTCGCGAGCACCTGCGGTACGAGCATGGCGGCGGCGGCGCCTTGCAGCAGCCGGGCGGTGACGAGGAACTCGATGCTCGGGGCGAGCCCGCACAGCGCCGAGGTGAGGGTGAACGCCGCGAGTCCGTAGGCGTACAGGCGCCGTCTGCCGAAGGCGTCGCCGAGGCGTCCGCCGAGGACCAGGCCGAGGGCGTAGGTGAGGCCGTAGCCCGACACCACCAGTTCCAGGGCGGCGGCGCCGCCGTGGAGGTCGTCGCTGATGGAGTTCAGCGCCACATTGACGATGGAGGCGTCCACGATGGACAGGGCGTATCCGGTGAGCACCACCACGAGGGCGATGCCGCTGAGCCCCGCGGCGGCCGGTGGTGCGCCGGCCGGGGACTCCGGTGCCGCGTTGGGCCCCTTCAGAGGGGGGAGGCCCTCGCGATTCGTCATGCGCTGCCTATCCAGGAGTGTGTTCGTACGGTTGGGCGGGTGCGGTGGCTGACCGCGGGGGTGCCTCGGTCACTCGGTGGTGGTGGGCGTACCGGTGATCTTCGACATGATTCCCTTGGAGGCGTCCTTGGCGGACTCCGGCCAGGGGGTGAGGGCGTTGAACCCGCGGTGCGAGGAGGCGGGCTGGATACGGGTGTCCATCGACATCCGCATGCCGGGCGGGTTCACCGAGACGTTCGGTATGGACTTGTGGCACGTGTAGGCGTGGAAGAGGATCACGTCGCCCGGCTCCATGGGCGAGAAGAGCAGGTGCTCGTCCGCGCCGAACTCCTCGGCGGGGACGCCGCGTACGGCGTGGCCGAAGCGGCGGAAGTTCTCGGTGACGACGTGCTCGCGCGGGCCCTTCTTGTGGCTGCCGTCGGCGATGGCGACGCCGCCTATGCCCTCACTGGTGGGGAGCAGCGGCAGCCAGGCGGTGCGGAAGTCCTTGTTGGGGCCGATGTAGAAGCCGTCCTGGTGCAGCGGTGTCAGGAAGCTGGGCTCCGCGGTGTCCGGGGCTGAGGGGTAGTAGCGGATCGTCGTCGACTTGAAGACGAAGACGGGCTCGCCGAAGACCTTCTCCCAGACCTTGAGGCTGGTGGGGTGGTTCCACAGCTCGTCGTACTTGACGTAGTCGTGCATCGCCACCTCGTCGACCGCCTCGTAGGAGTCGATGGTGAGGGTGTCGAGCGTGGTGCCCGGAGCGGCGTGGCCGAGTGCGATCAGGCCCTCAAGCATCTGCTCGGCGGCGGTGCGCACCAGGTCACGGTCCAGGGCGCCGCGCAGATAGAGGTAGCCGTGCTCTTCGTAGAACCGGTCGAGGGCTTCACGGTCGTCGAGAAGAGGCGTGCAGTCGACGTAGTCGCTGAAAGTGTCCGTCATGGTTCCTTGTCCTCGTGACGTCTGTGCGTGGGAGGAGCGTCAAACATCCGGGCGGGGTCGGCGGGCTGCCATGGCGCCGCGTGGGGCGGAGGGCACCGTCACAGGTGCGCCTCGCACCGGGCGGACCACGGACGCTGGAGCGCCGTTGCTCCTGGGGTCGATGTTGCGCAGAGCGATCGAACAAGAGCTTATATAAATCAGCAATACATTTCTAGGGCGCCCCCGAGGTGACCCCCGGGAGCGCCTGGGCCGCGCCGGAACAGTCCGCTAGAAGGTGACGGGGATCTCGTCGAAGCCGCCGGTGATCCGGTGCTCCTGCCAGTGCAACGACCCCTCGGGCACGGCGAGTTGCAGGTCGGGCAGCTTGCGGAAGAGCCGCTCGAACACGGCGGTCAGCTCGATGCGGGCGAGCACACGGCCGATGCAGTGCCGGGTGCCGTACCCGAAGGCCATGTGCGACCGGGGCTTCTCGCGGGTCAGGTCGAAGACGTCGGGGTCGGGGAACGCCCGGCCGTCGATGTTGGCCGCGCCGATGGCCAGCATCACCGCGTCCCCGGTCCGGATCACCGTGTCGCCGACGGTGATGTCGTCGTGCGCGTAGCGCGGTATCAGCGCGTTGGACCCCTTGCCGCCCACCGCGAGGCGCAGGACCTCCTCGACCGCGGCCGGGGCGAGCTCGGGCTTGTCGGCCAGCAGGGCGCGCTGCTCGGGATTGCGCAGCAGCAGAAGGACGCCGAGGTCGATGCGGACGATGGTGGTCTCATAGCCGAACAGCAGTACGGCGTTGCCCAGTTGGGCGATGTAGGCGTCCGAAAGGGTGCCGTCCCTCTCGGCGATCAGCTCGGACAGGATGTCATCGCCGGGCTCGACCCGCTTGCGCGCCACGAGTTCGGTCATGTAGTCCACGACCTGCTGGAAGGTGTTCGCCGAGTGCTGGGCGTCCCGCTGGTCGAACGTGCCCCTCGCCCACTGCCCGAACGTCTCCCGGTCGGCCAGCGGCACACCGAGCAGATCGCAGACCGTCATGGTCGGCAACGGGAACGACAAGGCCTGGTGCAGGTCGGCCGGTTGCGGACCGGCGGCCAGCTCGTCGAGCAGCTCGTCCACGTGGCGCTCGACCCGGGTCTTCATCAGCCGCATCCGGCGCGTGGCGAACCGGGGCACGAGCAGCTCGCGGAGCTGGGGGTGGTGGGTGGCCTCGGTCTCGTAGTCGTGCCCGGCCATCAGCGCCATCATGGTGGCGCGTGCCGTGCTCTTGGCCGAGGGCTCGGGGCTGGGGTTGCTGAGCCCGAGCCTGCGGTCGGCGAGCAGGGCCTTCACCTCGTCGTAGCGGGTGACCAGCCAGGCGTCTTCACCGGCGGTCCACACCCTGGCGATCGGCCCCTCCTGCTGGAGTGCGCGCATCTCGGGGGCAATGCCGATCACGGACGGGTTATCGAACGGTAACGTCGGGAGTGCGTTCATGCGGGCACGATCACATGCGTAGGTGTCCATGTCAATATGGCCAATTCGGGAACGACTACGGGCAATGCGCCGACGAGTCGCCTCCTTGCGCGGACGCACCCGCACCCGAATCATGGACGCCTTTCGACATCATTTCGGGCACCGACCCGGCGGCGTTTCCCGGCAATTGCCCATTCCCCGCAACGACGGCCATGAGCGCTCGCGCACCGGCTCCCGACCACCCAACAAACACACCGGAGCACGATGCATGCCCTCTACACGAACAAACCTTCCGGTCACCCTGGAATCCGCCATACGCTTTCCTGCACGGGCCCCGATAACCCGACGGACTGCGGTGTCGCGACCGGCCAGAATTATGACCACCATTCCACTTGCCACGACGGATCGCTTTCAGCGGTGAAGGCCGATTGCTCCTAGCGTGACGGTCGAATACCGGGACGGCGGGCACACCGTGTGGGCCCGGCCGGAGACTCCCTGGCCGGGCCCACACGGTGTGCCCGCCGCATTGCTGGGCACTGGGACATGTACGCCACGAGAATCGGAGGAGGGTTGATGGAGGAACAAGTTTCGCTGACCGCCGTGGGCTGGGCGCGCTCGCTGCCGACGAGCAGCGGGGTGAAGGCGGCCCGTGACTGGACCCGTGAGCATCTGCGGTCGCTGCACTGGTACACGACGGCGCCCGACGTCGTGGACGCCGTCCTGCTGACCGTGTCCGAGCTGGTCACCAACGCCCATGTGCACGCCGGCGACGACGCCCAGCTCATCCTCACCTGGGACCACGAGTGTCTCCATGTGACCGTGCACGACCCGGACCCCGACCTGCCGGAGCCGCGCGAACCCTCGGACAGCGCCCTGGGCGGACGCGGCCTCATGCTGGTCGATGCCGTCGCCGATGACTGGCAGGTCAGGCCCTGCTCCAAGGGCAAGGACGTCATCGCCTGCTTCCAGCCCCCCGCCGCTCACTCCGCCCGCTAACACTCCAGGACGTCGGCGACCACACAGCTGATGTTGTCGGGGCCGCCCACTCCGTTGGCCAGGGCGATGAGTTCTTCCGGGCGTCGTGCAGGCGCATGTCCGGTTTGCTGCGGGCCCCTTGGCCCAGAGCCCGCACCAGCAGGGCACGCTCGGGATGCGAGACGGCTTCCGCCGGGCTGAGCCGTCCCTCGTCGACCAGCGACTGGACCATGGTGTGGTCGTGGGTGATCTGGAACATCTACCCCTCGCGCAGGAGATAGACGCGGGAGTCACCGATGTGAACCAGGGCGAGCTGCGATCCTGTCCAGAGCAGCACGGTGAGGGTCGTGCCGGTGTCCTCGGCCGCCGGTTCCGCTCCCCGCGACGGCGTGCACGGCCTGGTCGGCCCGGTCGATGACGTCCTGGAGCGCGTTGAGGAGACCGCCCGCGGGGACGGCGTCGGATTCGAGGTGCTTGAGCGCGTCGACGGCCGCCGCGCTGGCGGACGCGCCCTGGCTCCCGCAGCCGTCGGCAACGGCGAACAGCCGCGTTCCGGCGTAGACGGTGTCCTGGTTGCTCGCGCGGACGAGGCCCTTGTCGGACAGGGCTGCATGCCGGATCGACAGGGAGCCTGCGGTCGGAGTCATGGCGGGGTCCTTCCGTGCCAGATGGTCGACGAGGAAGGTGGCGAGATCCCGCCGCGCTGCGGTGTCGGCCTCGACCTGGGACCAGTAGGCGCGGACCTCCTGGGCCGCCGGGCCCGCCTCCAGTGCGCAGATGTGCCGGATGCGGGTCAGTGGCATGCCGAGCCGTCTGAGCCAGGCCACGAGCCGGGCCTTGTCCAACTGGCCCGGGGCGTACAGGCGGTAGCCCGTCACCGGGTCGACGCGGGCCGGGGGCAGCAGGCCGAGTTCGTCGTAGGGGCGCAGTGCCTTCGGTGACAGCCGGGACGCCTTCGCGAACGCCCCGATGGTCAGCAGCCCCATGCTCGCCCCTCCTCGTGCCGGGCCCCTCGCCCGGCACCACCGATGCTGCGGGCTCCCCCAGGGTGAAGGTCAATCAGGGGCCCGCCGCGCGCGGCTCTCCCCGCCGCGTGGCGCTGACGTTACGGATGTTGCGCACGTATGGCGATCCGCGCGGGACCCCTTGACGGATCGCCCGTCGACTTATTTTCTTTCTGCACGTAACTAAGTCGCACCGAGGGAGACACCCATGCTCCGCGCCGCCCTCCGCCGGATTCCACGAAGGACTGTGACGTCCCCATGACCAGCCTCTCCGCCCCGCCCGCCGCACCGGCGGCGGGACTCTCCCCGCGGCGTGCCCGGTTCACCCGGCGCTGGACCCCGCGCCTGGTGGCGTTCGGTGAGTTCATCGACGGCTACGACTTACTCGTGATGGGCGCGGCCCTGCTCTTCCTCAAGCCCGCCTTCGACCTGACGAGCCTGCAGGTCGGCTGGCTCAGCGCCATCGCCTTCATCGGCGCGGCCGTTGGGCTCGTCGTCTTCGGTGATCTGTCCGACCGCTTCGGACGCAAGGTCATCTTCGTCATCAACCTGGTGTTCTTCGTGGCCGCCTCCCTCGCGGCGGCCTTCGTCACCGAGGTGTGGCAGCTCATGATCGCCCGGTTTCTGATCGGGGTGGCGGTCGGCATGGACATCCCGACCTCGCACGCCTTCCTCACCGAGATCGCGCCGAAGCAGAAGCGCGGCCGGATCGCCGGGTCGCTGCCCAACATGATGTGGCTGTGCGGCGCGATCACCAGTGTGCTCGTCGCACTCGCGCTGCGCGACATCGCGGGCGAGAACACCTGGCGCTGGATGTTCGGGCTCGCCGCCGTCCCGGCCCTCGCCGTGCTGATCGCCCGCCAGTTCCTGCCCGAGTCGCCGCGCTGGCTGCGGGCCCAGGGACGGCACGAGGAGGCCGCCCGGGTCTTCGAGACCCTCGGCGTCGAGGAGCCGAAGGCCGCACCCGCCCCGGAGAGGCGCGAGTTGCGCAAGCTGCTGCGCGGCGGTGCCGGACGCAAGCTGGTTGTCGTGGCCGCCTTCTTCGCCTTCAACAACTTCGGCGGCGCCGTCGCCACCGTCGCGGCCCCCGTGGTGATGACCGCCGCCGGGATCGGCGCCGGACACACCCTGTACTTCTCGCTCGCCGGATACACCGCCGGTCTGGCCGCAGTCCTCGCGGGCGCCCTCGTCATCGACCGCGTCAACCGCCGTACCCTGGGCCTGTGGACCTGCCTCGGGGTGTTCCTCGCGGGGCTCGGCATCGCCTTCCTCGGCGACACGAGCGACGGAGCACTGCTCGCCTTCTACGTCTGCTACTCCCTGCTGACCTGGTTCGGACCCGGCGTACTGTCCTGGGTGTGGTCGTCCGAGGCGTTCCCGACCCAGCTGCGCGGTGTGGGATCCGGCATCGCACAGGGTGCCGGGCGCCTGATGGCCGCGCTCAACGTGACCCTCATACCGACCATGCTCGACCACTTCGGTCTGACGACCGTCGCCGTGGCGGCCTGCGCCTACATGGTGTGCGCGGCGCTGGTCGCCGCCTCGCCGTTCCTGGCCACCACCGGCAAGGAACTCGAAGAGGTCGACGCCACCCCCGTATGACGCACCGTCCGCCGGAAGAACAGCAGCACAAGGGAGTCGTACGCCGTGACCGACCACCGTCGGCCCCAGGGACTGCGCCGCGCCAACACCGCGGCCGTCCTGCGCGCCGTCCTCGACACCGGTCCCCTGCCCCGCGCCGACCTGGCCGACCGGCTCGGCCTCGCGGCGGGCACGGTCAGCCGGATCGTCGCCCCCGCCGTCACCGCGGGACTCCTGCGCGAACTGCCCGCGCTGAGCGGGGGCGGCGGACGGCCACGGGTCCCGGTGGACCTGGTCCGCGGGGCCCGGTACGCGGTCGGACTCCACCTGGGCCGCCGGCGCACGACGGCGGGCCTGGTGGATCTGCGGGGCGGTGTGGCGGCGGTGCGGGTGCACGAGCGCGGGCCGCTGGAGCCCGCCGGACTCGTCGCGGGCGCCGCCGACGTGGTGCGCGACCTGCTCAAGGACGCGGGTGACGTGCCCGTACTCGGGATCGGCGCCGCCACCGTCGGCTGGGTCGACCCGGGCACCGGCACCGTCGTCGACAACGAGGCGCTCGGCTGGCACGACGTCCCCCTGCGCGCGCTGCTCACCGACGCCACCGGACTGCCCACCGTGGTGGACTCCCAGGCCCGCGCGCAGGCCACCGCCGAACTGTGGTTCGGCGACGCGCACGGCGACGAGGCCGCCTCCGTGCACCTGTTCACCGGCAATGTCATCGACGCGGCGTTCGCCCTGGGCCGCCGCGTGCACACCGGGGCCCGCTCGGCGGCGGGCCGCATCGGCCACCTGCCCGTCCTCGACGTCCGCGCCGCCCGCGACGCCCCCGACGGCGATTCCGGTGGCTCCTCGCCCGCCTGCTCCTGCGGCCGGGCCGGGGTGCTCCAGGCCGTCGCCACGGACCTCGCGGTGACGGCGGAGGCGGTCCGGCGCGGGATCGTGACGCCGGACGCCGACTTCACGGACGTGGTGGCCGCGGCGCTCGCCGGAGACGGCCCCGCCGACACCCTGCTGCGCGAGCGCGCCCGGTACATCGGCGCCGCCGTCGCTCATCTCGTCGACGTCTTCGACCCCGACACCGTCGTCCTGTCCGGCGGCATGCTCGCCGTGCCCGCACATCTCGACGAGGTGCGCGCGGAGGCCGTGCGACGGATCGGCGGCGGCTGGGACCCCGAGCGCGTTCGCCTCACCAC
>NZ_JASKYR010001129.1:0-1674 GCF_041028215.1 Streptomyces flavofungini | reverse complement strand
GTCCCGGCGGGGCGGTCCCGGCGCGCGTGAGGAGGCCTTTTCCGGGCACTCTGGAGGGGCTCTCCCGATGTCGGGAGGGCCGTCGTCCGGGCGGTGCGCGGGCGTGCGGGGCCGCAYGCGCGCAGCCGTAGAAGCCGCGGCGGGCGACGTGGGAGCAGCGGAAGGAGCCACCCGCCATGACCGCGTCGTCCACACCCGCGCCACCGCCCCCGGACCGGGAGCACCCGGAGCACGAGACCGGCACCGTCACCACGGCCGTCCCCGCCCGTCTCGACCGGCTGCCCTGGTCCCGCTGGCACTGGATGATCGTCATCGGCCTCGGCACGGTCTGGATTCTCGACGGCCTCGAAGTCACCACCGTCGGCAACATCGCGAGCCGCCTCTCCGAGGAGGGCAGCGGCCTCGCCATCAGCTCCGCCCAGGTGACCGGCGTGGCGGCGGCCCTGTATGTGGCGGGCGCCTGTGCGGGCGCTCTCTTCTTCGGCCGCATGACCGACAAATTCGGCCGAAAAAAGCTCTTCATGGTCACCCTCGCGGTCTACCTCGCCGCGACCGCGCTCACCGCACTCTCGTTCGACGCGTGGTGGTTCTTCCTCTTCCGCTTCCTCACCGGCTTCGGCATCGGCGGCGAGTACGCGGCCATCAACTCCGCGATCGACGAGCTGATCCCGTCCAAGTACCGCGGCCGGGTCGACCTGATCATCAACGGCAGCTACTGGCTGGGCGCGATCGGCGGCTCACTGCTCTCCGTGGTCATGCTCAACACCAGCATCTTCCCCAAGGACATCGGCTGGCGGCTCACCTTCGCCCTCGGTGTCGTCCTCGGCCTGGTGATCCTGCTGGTCCGCAGGCACGTCCCGGAGAGCCCGCGCTGGCAGTTCATCCACGGCAGGGGCGAGGAGGCGGACGCGCTCGTCACGTCGGTGGAGCGGGAGATCGAGGAGGAGAAGGGCGAGCGCCTGCCGCCGCCCGAGACCGAGATCACCATCCACCAGCGCAAGAGCATCGGCTTCGGCCTGATCGCGAAGACGGTCTTCCGCGACTACCCCCGGCGCGCGGTGCTCGGCCTCTCCCTCTTCGTCGGCCAGGCGTTCCTCTACAACGCGATCACCTTCGGCTTCGGCGCCATCCTCACCACGTTCTTCGACGTCCCCTCGGGCAGCACGGGCTACTACTTCGCCGTCATCGCGGCGGGCAACTTCCTGGGCCCGCTGTTCCTGGGCAAGCTCTTCGACACCGTGGGCCGCCGGATCATGATCTCCTCCACGTACCTCCTCTCCGGCGTCCTGCTCTTCGCCACGGCCTGGCTGTTCGACCGGGGCTCGCTGAGCGCGACGACGCTGACGGCCTGCTGGTGCGTGGTCCTGTTCTTCGCCTCGGCGGGCGCGAGCAGCGCCTATCTGACGGTCTCGGAGATCTTCCCGATGGAGACGCGGGCCATGGCCATCGCCTTCTTCTACGCGATCGGCACCGCGGCGGGCGGCATCAGCGGCCCGCTGATCTTCGCCGAGCTGACCGAGTCGGGCGTCGTCGGCGACACCGTCCTCGCCTTCCAGATCGGCGCGGGCCTGATGTGCGCGGCGGGCCTGGTCGCGGCGGCGCTCGCGGTCAACGCGGAGCGGAGGTCGCTGGAGGACATCGCGAAGCCGCTGTCCTCGGCCGAGGCGTGAGGGC
>NZ_JASKYR010001128.1:0-2404 GCF_041028215.1 Streptomyces flavofungini | reverse complement strand
GCCTGGAACTGCGGCTGCCCGCCTGGCTGCTGCCCGCACCCCTGGTGACGGCCGCCCTCACGCTGCTCATCGCCCGCCTCGCCGCGCTGATCGCCTGCGCGCGGACGGCCAGGGTGCGGCCCGCGGAGGCGCTGCGCGAGCCGGGTCCCGGCCGCCCAGGCGGCCACCCGGCCGCCCTCACGCTGCTCATCGCCCGCCTCGCCGCGCTGATCGCCTGCGCGCGGACGGCCAGGGTGCGGCCCGCGGAGGCGCTGCGCGAGCCGGGTCCCGGCACGGTGCGCCGGGTCGCCGGTCTGGTGCTGCTGTTCCTCGGGGTGAGTTCGGCGGGCACCGCCACACTTCAGGACGGGGAGACGGCGGCCGCCGCGGCGGGCGCGGCGACCGTGGTCCTGGTCATCGCGTGCGCGCTGCTCGGCCCCTGGATCGCCGAGGGCGCCATGCGGCTGCTCGGCGGGCCGCTGCGCGGGTYCGGCGGCGCGGCGGGGCATCTCGCGGCGGCCAACCTCGCGGCCTCCGCGCGCCGTTCGGGAGCCGCTCTCACGCCGGTCGTCCTGGTCACGGCGTTCGTCTCCGTGCAGCTCGCGGCGGGCGCGACGGTGACGCACGCGGCGGGCGGCCAGGCGGCGGAGGCGGCGCGGGCGGACCACGCGGTGACCGCGGCGGGCGGCCTGCCCGAGGGCGCCCTGGAGCGGATCAGGGAGGTCCCCGGTGTACGGGCGGCCACCCGCGTCACACACGGCACCGTCGTCCTCGCCCGGCGGGAGACCGGCTCGCCCCGCCTCGACCGGCTGCCGGTGCTCGGCGTCACCCCCGGCGGCCTCGCGCGGACGCTGGACCCCGGCGTCCGCGAGGGCGGCACCGACGGGCTGCCTCCCGGCACGGTGGCGGTCGGCCGCGACCAGGCGCGCGCCCTGGACGTACGCCCCGGTTCGACGGTGACGCTGCGCTTCGGTGACGGGGTGGCGGCGCGGCTGAGGGTCGTGGCCACGTACGACCGTGAACTGGCCCTCGGCGGCTTCCTCCTCGCCCGCGAGCAGCTCGCCCGGCACACCTCGGCGCCGGACGCCGGGAGCGACCGCGTGCTCGTGGCCGGGGGTGACGCCGCCGCGCTGCGGAAGGCCGTACCCGGTGCGCGGGTGACGGCGGACCCCGCGCCCGAGCCGCTGCGCCCCGACGACCAGGCGCTGGGCGAGGCCGTGACCGTCGCGGCGGTCGGCGCCATCGGCGCGTTCGCGGTGATCGCGGTCCTGAGCACGCTGTCGCTGATCACGGTCGGACGGCGCCCGGAACTCTCCCTGCTGCGCCTCGCCGGGGCCGGACGGCGCCAACTGCGGCTGATGCTGCGCCTGGAGGCGGCGGCCACGGCGCTGACCGGCCTCGTGGTCGGCGCGGCGGTGGCCTCGGTACCGCTCCTCGCCTTCAGCGTGGCGTTCACCCGCACCCTGCCGCACCTCCCGGTGGCGCAGGGGGCGCTGATCGCCCTGGTCGTCACCGCCACGGCGGCGGCGGGCACCCTCCCGCCGTCCTGGCCGCCGCTGCGGGGCCGTCACCCGGCGGTACGGCACCGGCGGAGCTGAACCCGCCGCCCCGGGCCCCTGGCGTACGTGCCTACCCCTTGTTCAGATACGCGAGGACGGCGAGCACCCTCCGGTGCCCGCTGTCGCTCGGTTCGAGGCCCAGCTTCGCGAAGACGTTGCCGATGTGCTTGCTGACCGCGCGGTCGGAGACCACGAGCTGGGCGGCGATCGTGGCGTTGTCCCGGCCCTCGGCCATGAGCTGGAGCACCTCGCGCTCGCGGGGCGTGAGGGAGTCGACCGGGTCGTCGCGGCGCCGGGTGAGCAGTTCCGTCACGACCTCCGGGTCCAGGGCGGTACCGCCCGACGCCACCCGCTCCAGGGCGTCGAGGAACTCGTCGACCCGGCCCACCCGGTCCTTCAGGAGATAGCCGACGCCGCTCGCGCCCCCGCCGAGCAGCTCCGCCGCGTACGTCTCCTCGACGTACTGGGAGAGGACGAGCACCGGCAGACCGGGCAGTTCGGCGCGGGCCGCGAGCGCCGCCCGGAGCCCCTCGTCCCGGAACCCCGGCGGCATCCGCACGTCGAGGACCGCGACGTCGGGGCGGTGGCCGAGCAGGGCGGGCAGCACCTCGGGCCCGCTGGCGGCGGCGGCCACCACCTCGTGCCCCGCCGAGGTGAGCAGGAGCACCATGCCCTCCCGCAGCAGGGCGTTGTCCTCGGCGATCACCACGCGCACGGCAGCTCCACTTCGATCACGGTCGGCCCCCCGGCGGGGCTCGTCACTCTCAGGGTCCCGTCGAGGGCGGCGACACGGCGCCGCATGCCGAGCAGCCCGCTGCCCCCGGCGTCGTCGGCACCGCCCCGCCCCTCGTCACGTACCGCAAGAC
>NZ_JASKYR010001127.1:0-1451 GCF_041028215.1 Streptomyces flavofungini | reverse complement strand
CCACCGCCCTTCAGGTGACGGTCGTCGAGCGCAGTGAGCGGCGGGCCAAGGACTACGCGGGCCTGCTGCGCACGAAGCTCGACGGGTGCGCCAAGAAGGTCATGGCGGAGAACCCCGACATCACCGCCGAGCAGAAGTACTACGGCAAGCCACACCGGCCCCGGCGTCCTGCCCACGCGGGCCGGACGCCGGGGCCGCCGTCCTTTCCGGGACTTACTGCCCTGCGGGCAGGGGCCGTTGGTCCTGTCTGGCGCCCGGGGAGCCGGGCACCCGGACCTCGCACCGGTTACTCCGGTCGCCGGTCCCGCCTGGCGGCGCCACGGCGTGTGGTCATGCTGAGGGTGGGTACCGGAGTGTCCGATCGACTTCGAAAGTGAACGGAAGGTAGCACCGTGGGCGTCATCGCCTGGATTCTGGTCGGCTTGATCGCTGGAGCGATCGCGAAGGCACTGACCCCGGGCAAGGACCCGGGAGGGGCGATCGTCACGATGCTGATCGGCATCGTCGGTGGCCTGCTCGGTGGCTGGCTGGGCAAGGTGATCTTCGGAGTGGAGTCGATCAACGGCTTCTTCCACTTGTCCACCTGGATCGCCGCCATCGTCGGAGCGGTCATCGTGCTGTTCCTGTACCGCCTGGTGTCCGGCCGCGCTCGGCACTGAGCACCCGCACACAGCGACAGAAGAAAGGCAGTGTCATGGCTGAGAACACCCTGAACGGCCGCCGCGTCCTGGCGGTCGTCACCAACTACGGGATCGAGCAGGACGAGCTCCTGGTGCCGGTGGAGCACCTGCGCGAACGCGGCGCGCACGTCGACGTCGCCGCGGTCTCCGACGAGGAGATCCGCACCCTCGTCGGCGACAAGGACCCCGGCAAGACGGTTCGGCCGGACCTGAAGATCTCGGACGCGGACGTGGACTCGTACGACCTGCTCCTGGTGCCGGGCGGCACGATCAACGCCGACAGTCTGCGCCTCGACCGGGACGCCGTGGAGGCGGTCCGCACCTTCGCGGGAGCGGGCGGGAAGGTGGCCGCGATCTGCCACGGGCCGTGGCTGCTCGTCGAGGCCGATGTCCTCGACGGCAAGACCCTCACCTCCTACGCCTCGCTCGCCACCGACATCCGCAACGCCAAGGGCACCTGGGTCGACAAGTCCGTCATGCACTGCGGTGCCAACGGCTGGGACCTCATCACCTCGCGCACCCCCGACGACCTCGACGACTTCCTCAAGGACATCGACGCGACGCTCGGGGCGGCCTGAGCGGCGCGGGGCGCGGCACACACCGAGGGCCGGGAAGCACACCTGCTTCCCGGCCCTCGGCGTATGCCGGGACGACGAGGCCGACGAGGCCGACGTGTCAGGACGCCCTGCGCCGCAGCCGGTAGACGCCGTACCCGGTCGCCGCAAGGACCATCGCGACGCCCCCGGCCACGTAGATGCCGTCGTTGTCCCG
>NZ_JASKYR010001126.1:0-1917 GCF_041028215.1 Streptomyces flavofungini | reverse complement strand
CGGGGCTGCTCAACACCGGCACGGAGTTCCACGTCTTCGACCGGCGGGCGCGCGGCTTCACACCCGCCGAGGGCGCCGGTGTCCTCCTGCTCAAGCGGSWCGCGGCGGCCGAGGCCGGACGGCCCCCCCCCCCCCACCCCCAACCCCGGCGCCCAGCGGAGCGTCATGGCCCGCGCCCTCGCCAAGGCCGGGGTCGCCGCCGAGGACGTCACGTACATCGAGACCAACGCGGCGGGCTCGCAGATCCCCGACCTGATCGAGCTGAAGGCCATCGCGGCCGTCTACCGCGACGGGTCCGACACGCCCTGCTCGCTCGGCTCGGTCAAGCCCAACATCGGCCACCCGCAGTGCGCCGAGGGCATCGCCGGAGTCATCAAGACCGTCCTGATGCTCCGCAACCGCGCCCTCGTGCCGTTCCTCAGCGGGCGGCAGCCCCTTGAGCACTTCGACCTCGCCGCGACGCCGCTGCGCTTCGAGCGGGCCCTCACGCCCTGGCCGGACGCCCCGCTCGTCGCCGCCGTGTCCAGCTTCGCCGACGGCGGCACCAACGCCCACGCCGTCCTCGCGGGGCGGACCTCGCAAGGGTCCGGCGTCCGTGAGCCGCTGGCACGGCCCCGCCTGAAGCGGCGCCGCCTGCCCGTCCCGGGCACCGAACGCTTCGCGATCATCGGTATGGCGGGGCACTATCCCGGCGCCGAGGACCTCGCCGCCTTCTGGGCGAACCTCAAGGACGGCAGGGACAGCGTCACCGAGGTGCCCGCGCGGCGGTGGACGCCGGGGGAGGCGGACGGTTCGCGCTGGGGCGGATTCCTGGACGGCGTCGACCGGTTCGACGCCGGCTTCTTCCGGATCTCACGCCCCGAGGCAGAGATCACCGACCCGCAGGAGCGCTGGTTCCTGCGCACCTGCTGGGAGGCGATCGAGGACTCCGGGTACACCCCGGCCGGGCTCGCCGAGGCCAAGGGGCCCGACCGGCGGCGCTCCGTCGGCGTGTTCGCCGGGGCCATGCACAAGGACTACACGCTGGTCGCCGCCGAGGCGTCCATACCCGTGCCGCTCGCCCTCAACCAGGGGCAGATCGCCAACCGCGTCTCCTTCGTCTGCGACTTCCACGGCCCGAGCATGACCGTGGACACCCTCTGCTCCTCCTCCCTGACGGCGGTGCACCTCGCCGTGGAGTCGCTGCGCCGGGGCGAGTGCGAAATCGCCCTCGCGGGCGGCGTCAACCTCTCGCTGCACCCCGGCAAGTACCGCACCTACGGTGCCGTCGGCATGCACTCCTCCGACGGACGCTGCCGCTCCTTCGGTGAGGGCGGCGACGGCTACGTGTCGGCGGAGGGCGTCGGCGCCCTCGTCCTCAAGCCGCTCGCCGCGGCCGAGGCCGACGGCGACCACGTCTACGCCGTCATCGCCGCGTCCGCCGTCAACCACGTCGGCTCCGCCAGCGGCTTCAGCGTGCCGAGCCCGGTCGGCCAGGCCGCCGTCATCTCGGCCGCGCTGGAGAAGGCGGGCATCGACGCCCGCTCCATCGGCTGCCTGGAGGCGCACGGCACCGGCACCTCGCTCGGCGACCCGATCGAGATCAGGGGCCTGTCCACGGCCTTCGGACGGCACACCGAGGACCAGGGATTCTGCGCCCTCGGGTCGGTCAAGTCCAACATCGGGCACGCGGAGGCCGCCGCCGGGATCGCGGGCCTGACCAAGGCGGCGCTGCAACTGCACCACCGCACCCTGGTGCCCTCCCTGCACGCGGACACCGTCAACCCGCTGCTCGCCCTGGACGGCACCCCGTTCCGGCTCCAGCGCGCCACCGAGCCATGGCCCGCGCCGCCCGAGGGCCCGCGCCGGGCGGGGCTCAGCTCGTTCGGGGCGACCGGAGCGGGCGCGCACCTCATCCTTGAGGAGTACGTGCCCGCC
>NZ_JASKYR010001125.1:0-2040 GCF_041028215.1 Streptomyces flavofungini | reverse complement strand
CCAAGGAGAACCGAGCCATGACCACCACCCAGTGGGAACACAAGGTCCTGACCTACAAGCTCCGCATGAAGGGCTTCGACTACGCCCAGATGGAACAAGACCTGAACGAACTGGGCCGGGCGGGCTGGGAGGCTCTGAGCACCATCGCCCCCAGCTACGGCGCGGGCCAGGCCACCGAGGTCGTCGTCCTTCTGAAGCGGGCTGGCACGACGGCCTGACCGCAGCCCGCCCGGCCGGAGCCCGGGGGAATTCGGATGCGGACCGCCGCCCGTGTGGTGTCTGATCGGCGGATGGCGATCGTGTTGCACAGACCCGGGGTCAGCGAGCTGGACGAGGCCGTGGAGGCGCTGCGGGGGTGGCAGTACGAGGGGGCGCCGACGCAGCTCCACCCGGGTGACCTGGGGTGGTACTGGCGGTTCGGCGCGGCGGAGACCGCGGCGGCGGTCCGCATCTGGCGCGGGGACGGACGGATTCTCGCCGTGGGCCTGCTCGACGGACCCCGGCTCCTCCGGCTGGCCATCGCCCCGGAGGCCCGGCCGGACGAGGAACTGGCCCGGCGGCTGGTCGCGGACGTGGCCGCGCCGGAGCGCGGCGTACTGCCCGCGGGGCAGGCGAACATCGAGGCTCCGCGTGATGTCGTCCTCCAGGATCTGCTGGCCGCGGCGGGCTGGGAGGCCGACGAGCCGTGGACGCCGCTGCGCCGCGACCTCACGGAGCCGGTCGAGGACTCCGGCCTGCGTGTCGAGGTGGCGGGGCCGGAGCGTGCGCGGGTGCGGGCCGCCGTGCAGCGGGCGGCGTTCGACGGTTCGGAGTTCTCCGACGCGCACTGGCGCGCGATGGCGGCCGGTCCGGTGTACGCCGACGCCCGGTGTCTGGTCGCCCACGACGACCGGGGCGAGGCGGTGGCGATGGTGACGGTGTGGTCGGCGGGCCCGGGGCGGCCGGGGCTGCTCGAACCCATGGGCGTGCACCGGGAGCACCGCGGTCGCGGCCACGGCAGGGCGATCACCGTCGCCGCGGCGGCCGCACTCCGGGAACTCGGCTCGTCGAGCGCCCTCGTCGCCACCCCGAGCTCCAACGCCGGTGCCGTCGCGACCTACGCGTCGGCGGGCTTCGTGCGGCTTCCTGAGGTGCGGGACCGGTACCGGGGGGCGTAGCACGCGTCACCGTCCGGTCGAGCCGTCGATCCGCTCACGGAGGATGTCGGCGTGCCCGGCGTGCCGGGCGGTCTCCTCGATCATGTGCGCGAGGACCCACCGCATGGCCGGAGCCTGCCCACGGCGTGGCGGGCGCGGGGCGGGAAGCGTCATATCGGGCCAGCCGTCGATGACCTGGTTGGCTCGCGCCACGGCCGTGCGGTAGTCGGCGAGCACGGTGTCGACGGTGTCATCGGCGGACGGCAGCACCGTCGTGTGCCACTGGGCGACGTCCTCGCCGAGGAAGTAGAACCGCTCGACGTACGCCAGATGCTTGAGCAGCCCGAGCAGGCTGGTGCCCGAGGGCACTCCGGCGGTGCGGACCTGTGGCTCCGGTGTGCCCACGACCTTGCGGGCGACCGAGGTGCGCAGGCCGTCGAGGACGCCCCGCAGGGCGGCCTTCTCCTCGGCGCCGGTCCGTGGGCGGCTCATGCGGGCGCCTGGTCCGGGGTCCTGGTGATGAGCAGGACGTTGTCGGTGACGGTGGCGGTCTCGCCCGCCGGTCCCGTGGCGCGGCGCCGCGGCATGTCGGCGCGTACGACGCGATAGTCCGTGGGGTCGAGCGCGAGATCGGCGGCGACCTCGGTGGGGGCCGGGTAGCGGGTGCCGGGGTCCTGGTTCCACGACCAGGGCGCGGTGGAGCCGTGGTCGACGATCAGCAGGAGGCCGCCGGGGCGCAGGGCCCGCGCGGCGGTGCGCAGGATCCGGGCGCGGGCCAGCGGGTACGGGGTGTGGAAGTACTGCGCGGAGACGAGGCCGAACCCACCGGACGGGGCGGACGGGAAGCTCTCGGCCACGTCGTGCCGCTCGGCCGTGACCCGGTCGGCGAGGCCGCGCTCACGGG
>NZ_JASKYR010001124.1:0-2055 GCF_041028215.1 Streptomyces flavofungini | reverse complement strand
CGCGGGCTGCGGCTCCGCTTCGATCTGCCGCCCGAGCTGCGCGACCTCCCGCTCGAAGCGCTGTGCGCGCCACCCGGCAGCCCGCAGCAGTCCCTCGCCCTCAGCCACTCGCTCGTGCGGTCGCTGCCCGGTGGTTCGCTGGGCCCGCGCCTGCCCGAGCCCACCGCCGAGCCCAGCCTGATCCGGCTCCTGGTGGCCTGCGCGTCGCCCGCGGGCCTGCCGCCCCTGCGGGCCGCCGCAGAGGTGGCCGCGCTCCGGCACGACCTGCCGGAGGTGGCGGTGCGGACGACGGTGGTGGAGCGGGCCACGCGCGCGAGCCTGGAGGCGGCGCTCGCCGCGCACGCCGAACTGCCCACGGCGGTCCTGCTGATCGCCCACGGGGCGTACGACGACGAGCTCGGCAAGGGCGTGGTCTCCCTGGAGACACCGGCCGGCGGGGTGGACCGGGTGCCCGCCGACGTGCTCAGCGCGATCCTCCTGAAGGCCCAGCGGCTGCGCCTTGTCGCGCTCAACCTCTGTTCCGGCGCGGACAGTTCGCACCTCGAACCCTTCTCGGGGCTCGCGCAGGCGCTGATCGGCGGCGGGCTGCCCGCCGTGGTGGCGATGCGCGGGAAGGTGAGCGACAAGGCGGCGGGGGCGTTCAGCCCCGAGCTGTTCAAGGGCATCGCCGCCAACCGGACGATCGACGAGGCGATGACCGCCGCGCGGCTCGGCATCTCGCACCAGCCGGAGCACACGGCGGTGGAGTGGGCGACGCCCGCGCTCTTCCTGCACGAGGAGTGCGGGCAGGGCTGGCTGTTCAAGGCGCGCGAGGTGCGGGACCCCGGCGGGGCCGTGGCGGACCCGCTGAGCGAGGGCGCGGACGCGCTGAGGACGCTGAACAGCCCCGTCGGCCACGTCGACTCCACCGTCCTGATCCGTGCGGCCCGCTATCAGCGGGACCTCGGGCAGTGGGCGCAGGTGCGGCGCATCCTGCGTACGCCGACCCAGCAGTACGCCGAGGAGCAGCGGCGGATGCAGGCCGAGGCCGCCTTCGAACTGGCCTGGCCCGAGGTCGAGAGGCTCTGCGGGCTGCTCGCCGGGGAGCGGGACGCGGCGGGCGCGGCGGCGCAGTTCGCGGTGGTCGGTGAGCGGCTGCCCGGCCCTGTGCCGGGCTGCCTCGCGGCGGAGGTCGCCGGGCTGCGGCGGATGGCGGCACTGGTCGACGAGGGGCGGGCGGCGGAGGCCTCGGCGGACTGGGCCACCGCCATCAGCCGCTACGAGGAGGTGCTCGCCGGGTGGCCGGGCGGGCCCAGGGACGTGGCGGCGCGGCTGGCGGCGGCGCGGGACGAACTGCACGTGGCGCGGACGTTCACGGCCGCCGGGCTGGCCCGCCGGGCGGCCGACTGGGCGAGTGCCGCCGAGGCCTACGGCGCGGTCCTCGCGCTGCGGCCCGGTCACGCGTCGGCACGGGCGCACGCCGCCTATGTGGCGGGCAGGTCCGCCGAGGAGCGCGAGGACTGGAGTGCGGCGGAGGCGGCGTACGCGGGGTGTGCGGGCCTCGACGACACGGCGGAGCGCTCGACGTACGCGCGCGGCCGCGCGGCGGCCCGGGACGGTGACTGGCCCGCGGCACGGGAGGCGTTCGCGTCGGCGGGCAGCGACGACTGGTGCGCGTACGCGGCGGGCCGCGCGGCGGACGCGGTGGCCGACTGGGCGGCGGCCGCACGGGCCTACGCGGCGGCGGACGGCTTCCTCGACGGACCGGTGCGGCTCCTCCACGCGCGAGGCAGGGCCTTCGCCGAGGCGGGCCGCACCGTCGAGGCCCTGGCGGATCTGTCGGCGGCCTCCGCGGCGGGCTGGGACACGGAGCCGCTCCTCGGCGACCTGCGCCACCGCACCTACGAGGCCGCGTGTGCGGCGGCGGAGGCGGCCGACTGGCCCACGGTCCTGGCCCACCTCTCCCCCCTCCCCCCGGACGACCACGCCGCCGCGGCCCTGCGCCGGTACCCCCCCCCCCCCCCCCCCCCCCCCCCCCCCCCCCCCCCCCCCCCGGGGGGAGAGGTGGGCCAGGAC
>NZ_JASKYR010001123.1:0-2097 GCF_041028215.1 Streptomyces flavofungini | reverse complement strand
GCGTCACGGAGACGGCGAGGCGGAGGCGGACGCCGTCGGAGGTCCAGCGGTAGCTGACGCCGAGCCCGAGGTCGCTCGCGGCGGGGGCGACGCGGGTGCGTACGGTCAGCGCGTCCTSGCCCAACTCCACGCCGTCGAGCCGGTGGTGGACGCGGTGGAGGCCGATGCGGCGCCACTGGTCGGCGACGGAGGGCTCGGGGTGCCAGGGCATGCCGTTGTCGTTGTCGGTGGGTGCCCGCCACACGTCCAGGCGCAGGTCACGGATGTCCAGGTCGCCGAGGGAGAGCAGGGTGCCGTGGCGGTCGAAGGCGGCGGGTCCGAGGGTGATGCGGCGGCCGTCGCGGGCGGGGGGTGTGCCGCCGGGGACGGACTGGATCATGCCGATCTCGACGGGCAGCTGGCCCCAGGCGACGACGTGTCCGCGCGGTGCCCACGCGGTGTCCTCGGCGAGGACGGCCCGTACGGTCCACTGGGTCTCGGCGTCCTTGCCGCGCGTCGGGGCGGGCGGAAGGCCGACGTCGGTCCGCTCGCCGGGCGCGAGGGGCGGCACGCTCAGCGTTCCCTCGGCGACGGGGGCGCCGTCCACCTCGTAGGACCAGGTGAAGGCGAGGTGGGAGAGGTCGGCGAAGTCATGGCGGTTGGTGATCCGGACGGTCCCCTCGGGCCCGTCGCCCTCGATGCGGACGGGCTCGATCACCTTCTTGTACTCGATGAGGCCGGGGGAGGGCGTACGGTCGGGGAAGACGAGGCCGTCGCAGACGAAGTTGCCGTCGTGGAGCTCCTCGCCGAAGTCGCCGCCGTAGGCGAAGCCGTGGTCGGGGTGGGCGATGCCGTGGTCGATCCACTCCCAGACGAAGCCGCCCTGGAGTCGCTCGTACGTCTCGAAGAGCCGCTGGTACTCGCTGAGTCCGCCGGGTCCGTTGCCCATGGCGTGCGCGTACTCGCAGAGGATGAAGGGGAGGCGGGCGCGCTCGTCGGGGCCGTGGTCCTCCCGCCGCCCGATCTCCTCGACCTCCTCGTGGTCGGCGTACATGCGGGAGTAGACGTCGACGTCGGCGCTCGACAGGTCGCCCTCGTAGTGGAGGAGACGGCTGCCGTCGCGGGATTTGATCCACCGGGCCATGGCGGTCAGGCCACGGCCCGCGTCGCACTCGTTGCCCAGTGACCACATGACGACCGAGGGGTGGTTCTTGTCGCGCTCGACCATACGGGCGGCGCGGTCGAGGAGGGCGGGGGTCCAGCGGTCGTCGTCGACGGGGTTGCCGCGCCAGTCCAGGGCGTGGAACCCGTGGGTCTCCAGGTCGCACTCGTCGATGACCCAGAGGCCGAGTTCGTCGCAGAGGTCCAGGAAGGCGGGGTGGGGCGGATAGTGACTGGTGCGGACGGCGTTGATGTTGTGCCGCTTCATGAGCAGGATGTCCGCGCGCATGGTCTCGGCGTCGAGGGCGCGGCCGGTCTCCGGGTGGAACTCGTGGCGGTTGACGCCCCGGAAGAGGACGGGGCGTCCGTTGACCTTCATCAGCCCGTCTTCGAGGACGACCGTGCGGAAGCCGACGCGGAGGGGGACGCGTTCGCCCAGGGTGGCGAGGATGCCCTCGTAGAGCCGGGGGGTCTCGGCGGTCCAGGGCTCGACGGGCACGGTGACGGATTCACCGGTGGCGATGTCGACGCCGAGTTCGGGGACGGTGACCCGGCCGGGGACGTCGGTCTCGACGCGGAGGGTGCCGGTTCCGGCGCGGTGGTCGTACCAGGCCTGTACGTGATGGTCGCCCGGGGAGCCTTCCGGGCGGTGCAGAAGGGTGACGTCGCGGAAGATGCCGGGGAGCCACCACTGGTCCTGGTCCTCCAGGTAGGACCCGGAGGACCACTGGTGGACGCGGACGTCGAGGACGTTGCCCGTGGGGCGCAGCAGCTCGGCCACGGCGAACTCGTGGGGGAGCCGGGAGCCCTTGAAGCTGCCGAGCTCCGTGCCGTTGAGCCGGACGCGGGCGAAGGACTCGACGCCGTCGAAACGGAGGACCGTCTCGCCGGACGCGGGCCAGTCCGCGGGGAGGTCGAAGGTGCGGCGGTGGTCGGCGGTGGGGTTCTCCGTGGGGA